>JAZDGZ010000529.1:0-5683 GCA_043806375.1 Pseudomonadota bacterium
GAGGAGATAGCTCGCGTCGCCGAAGACGACCTTGCGGACCTGGTCCTGCTCCTCAAGCCACCTGCTGAAGGCGTTGGCCCTCTTGGAGACCACCTTTTTCCGAAGCGTGTGGAGCAGGGAAAGGTAGAGAGGGGAATCGCCACAGATAAAACGGGCATCCATCATGGAGGTGAGGACCTCAAAGTCGTCTTTACAGAGGGCGAGGCAGTCCTTGACGCTTCGAATGCCGTGCCCCAAGTCAAGACCCGCATCCCACAGGGGATAGAAGATGTCCTCGGCCAGTTCCTTTGCCGAAGAGGGTATCCTTGAATTAAAGAGGATGATGACGTCGATATCGGAATGAAGGCAGAGGTCCCTGCGGCCATACCCCCCCACGGCGACAAGAGCAAAGGGCTTCTTTTCCCCGAAGAGCCTTTGCCCTGAATGGCTCTCCTGGAGGCTTCTGCGGAAATAGTGGTCTACGACCTCCGTATAGGTGTCAGGGAAGGCGTCGGAGACTTCTCCCCCGGATAATAGGGAGATCAGGTCCGTCCTTGATTTTTTCAGCTCTTCAGCAGGAGAGGTCATCAAGCGTTCATCCACCCATGAGTTATCGCCGAATCCAAAATTGTGCGCGCTGCGATTGGACGCCCCAACCTTCGGGCGGGTCCCCGGAATCGAAACAAATTCGAATTTCAAATGTTCAAATGACTAGTCGCTTCATTTTTGGAACGGCACACTGGCACCTTGAACCTTATCTTATATCGCGTCTTTCCCGGTTTCTCCGGTGCGAATGCGGATCACATTCTCCACAGGGAAAACAAAGATCTTTCCGTCTCCGATCTGTCCGGTCTTTGCCCTTTCCTGGATGGTCTTCACCGCCTCTGCAACCAGATCAGACTCCACCACGACTTCGATCTTGATCTTGGAAACAAAATCGACCTGGTACTCGGCTCCCCGATAGACCTCCCGGTGACCCCTCTGCCGGCCGAATCCTTTGACTTCGCTGACCGTAAGGCCTTTGATCCCGAGGGTCGAGAGGCCCTCCTTGACATCATCCAGTTTGAAGGGCTTGATGATGGCTTCTATCTTTTTCATAATCTTCACTCCTTCTCATATTTCTTTGGATTCACCAACGATCTCTTCTTGCATCTTACATCCCGCTTCCGGTTCAAGGAAGACCCTTTTTCAGGCATCAAGGCCAACATGGCTCACGACAGGGGGTGATGCTTGTTTGCTGTTGATTAGTCTGCAGTTCCGACTCCCAAACAAGAGTTGAACATCGAATGCCCGCCTGCCTGCGAGTGCTTGAAACCGGAATAATAGCCGTTCCTTTAAGATCATCGTTGCGGGGTTATCTCCACTTTATCCAACGGCACTGCGGGCAGGTCGAACAAGGAACCGCAGAAGGATGAAGCGTTCACTTCGAAGTTCGATATTCGTTATTCAATATTCTGCGGTTTAAATAAGCATAATTTAAACCCAACAGTTGCATTGCTCTCGCGTCAAGTATATGCACGGCTCAGCCATAGGGAATGAAATGCCTAAAAACTGTATCCTGTTTCGTCGTGAAGCGTGATATCCATGCCCCTTTGCTCCTGCTCGTCGTTCACCCTCAGGCCGACCAGGAGGTCAACCACCTTGAGAATGATCAGGGTCATCACAAAGGCAAAGACCATGGTTGCCAGGACCGAAACGAGCTGGGTGACCAGTTGGGCCGGGTTGCCGAAGAAAAGGCCGTCCGCCCCGGCAGGGTTTATCGCCTTGCTGGCAAATAGGCCTGTGGCTAGCGCCCCCCAGGTGCCGCCCAGGCCGTGAATGCCGACCACTTCCAGGGAATCGTCGTAGCCCAATTTCGTTTTCAGGAGGACCCCCCCATAGCAGATCATTCCGGCCAGGCCGCCGATGATGAGGGAGGAAACGGGCCCGACAAATCCTGATGCAGGGGTAATGGCGACCAGGCCCGCGACGGCCCCGCTCGCTGCGCCGAGGGTCGTCGGTTTTCCCCGGTGGAGCCATTCCACCATGAGCCATGAGAGGGCGGCTACCGCAGAGGCGATGTGGGTGACCACAAAGGCATTTGCTGCAAGACCATTGGCTGCCAGGGCACTCCCCGCGTTGAAACCGAACCACCCGAACCAGAGGAGGGCGGCGCCGGTGATGGTCATGGGCAGATTATGGGGGATGTAGGGGATGGTGCCGTAGCCCAGCCTCTTTCCGACGATCAGGGCGGCGGCAAGGGCTGAGATACCGGAACTGATGTGAACCACCGTCCCTCCCGCGAAATCCATGGCACCCATCTTGCCCATCCAGCCGCCGATGCCCCAGACCCAATGGGCGAGGGGATTGTAGACCAAGGTCGCCCACAAGATGGTGAAGAGCAGAAAGGCACTGAATTTAACCCGCTCGGCAAAGGCCCCGGTGATGAGCGCCGGGGTAATGACAGCGAACATACATTGAAAGATCATAAAGGCGAGATGGGGGATGGTGCTGCCGTAATCGGGGCTCGGTGTCATGCCGACGCCTCTGAGACCAAACCACTCAAGCCCTCCTATGATCCCTCCGTGGTCCGGTCCGAAGGCCGTTGAATACCCCCAGAGTACCCATTCAATGGTAATAATGCCCAAGATGATGAAGCTCTGCATGATGGTACCAAGAACGTTCTTGCCCCTCACCATACCACCATAGAAAAGGGCAAGCCCTGGTGTCATGAGCATGACCAAGGCAGCCGAGATCAAAACAAAAACCGTATCCCCTGAATTCACAGCCGTATTTCTCCTTTCGCTTTTTCTTTTCTTGTCAGAGCAATCCCTGTGCCAACTCTTGCCGAACAGAGTTTCCTATGCGGTTCGGGCACTTACGGCGCAAGGGGGTCGCCTCCCCATGGTCATTCTACGACAAATATGTAGTAATGATGTTCGCGTTGGACAAAAATGTAACTTGTTCAACAGGGGGCGAGGACTAAAGTTGAAGGGTCATGCCGGGGCGGGAAAGGCGCAAAAACCATTGACAACAGCGACACTGCTGAATACCATGGGCTCCAAATGAGGAAACAAGGGAGGTCCCATCCCCCTCCAAAACGGCGAATTTTTTTTGGGCAAGAATGATTTCAGAAAGAAGGTTAAAATGAAAAAGATCGAGGCGATTATCAAACCCTTTAAGCTGGATGATGTCAAGGAAGCGATCCTGGATCTGGGTGTGAGCGGTATGACCATCACTGAGGTTAAAGGTTTCGGCAGACAGAAAGGGCACAAGGAGATCTATCGGGGCGCCGAGTACGTGGTCGATTTTCTGCCCAAGATCAAGATTGAGGTGGTTGTTGCGACCGATATGGTTCCCAGGGTTGTTGAAGCCATTAAGCAAAACGCAAACACCGGACAGATAGGGGATGGGAAGATCTTTATCCTTCCCGTAGAAAAGGCTGTCCGCATAAGGACCGGAGAAGAGGACGAGGACGCCATCTAATCATTTGCACTCCTCAAAAAAAGCCGTCCAGGACTTCCTTGAATCGAAGGACGTCCTGATCCATAAGAACCTGAATAAGCGTTCAGGTTTCCTCACCACCCGAAGATACGCCGATCTCATGGATCGCTTTACCCGCTCCCTGTTTCTCGGGGCGGGGCTGAGGGAAAAAGCCCAAGAAATCCTGGAAGAGCGCATTGCGATTGCTGCCCTGGGCAGCTACGGAAGGCGTGAACTCTGTATCGGGTCGGACGTCGATCTCCTGGTGATCCACCAAGGGCGTCTTTCGTCCGAGATGCTGGGGATCATCCAACGCGCCCTTTATCCCCTCTGGGATGCAAAGCTCGATGTGGGCCAGGCCGTATTGTCGGTCCAGGAGGCCCTCCGCCTGGCCATGGCCGATTTTCGTTTTCTCACCTCTGTTATGGACGCCCGCTTTCTGCTGGGGTCCCGCGCCTTTTTCCGTCTCTTTGACGCCGCCCTCTGGTCAAAGATCGAGAGGGAAAAGGAGACCCTTCTGAGCCAGTTTCTGACCTATCAGCAGAAAAGACAGGAGAAATACGGCAGTGAAGAGTTCTTTGCGGAGCCCGATATCAAAGAAGGGCCGGGGGGGCTGCGCGATATACACTTCATGGCCTGGATGGCCAAGATCTATTTCAAGTCCAAGAGCCTTCGCCGCCTCGAGCGATTCCCCGTCTTTTCCCATTTCAGTCTGGACAAGGTCCATAGTTCCGAAAGCTTTCTGCTGAAACTCAGGAACCATCTCCATCTCATGGCCGGAGGCCGCAGGGAAGACCGGGTCCTGCTCCCCCTGCAGGAGAGGATATCCCGCAGCCTGGGCTATCAGGACGGGGCGAACAACACGGGGCCTGAGAAGTTCATGCGCAATCTCCACCTCCACCTGAATCGCATCCGCTACGGGAGTGAGGAGTTTCACATGAAGGCCATGGACATCATCGATCCCAGACCCATCGAACCATCTCCGGCTCGATTGCCGCCCGAGTTCCAGGTGATGAAGGGGAGTATCATTCTGAAGGGGGAGAGCCTGTTGGGTGAGGACCCCCTGCTCGTGCTCAAGGCCTTTGACGAGGCCAACAAGAGGGGCCTCTTCCTCGGCTCAGGGTTTATCTGGGAGGCGACCCGGAAGACCTCCGCCGAGGGGGCCAAACTCGCCGACATGAAGGCGGCCAAGGAACTGTTTCTGGAAATCATTCTGAAGCCCTCTAACCCGAAGCTCCTCAGGCTGGCCCTCGAAATGGGATTGATCGGTCTCTTCATTCCCGAATTCAACAAGATCAGAAACCTGGCCCAGTTCAGCTACTACCACGTGGAGACCGTGGATCTTCATTCCCTCAAGACACTGGAGGTGGTCCAACAGATTGCAGGGGGGGTCTACGATGAGCGGTGGCCTCAAGTCAAGGAGATTTTCAGGGAGATCGAAAACCCCGACCGGCTCTTCTTGGCAGGTCTTCTTCACGATGTCGGGAAAGGCTTTCGAGGAGATCATGCCAAGAGAGGCTCTCAGCTTATCCCCGGGATACTGAAAAGACTTGGCATCACCGGGGAGGCCCTGAGGGTGATTCCCTTCCTGGTGAGACATCACCTGCTCCTGGTGAATATCTCTCAAAGAAGGGACCTGAATGATGAAAAGACCTCTGTCACGGTCGCTCAGGTCGTCCAGAACTCGGAGAACCTCAGGCTTCTCTTTCTCCTGACCATTGCCGACAGCATTGCGACCGGCCCCATGGCGAGCAGCGATTGGAGAATGATGCTCCTCATCGAGCTATATTTCAAGGTCAGGCGCATCCTGGAGCGGGGAACGCTGGCTTCACCCGATGCCACCAAACGGGCGGATGAGAATAAGAGGGCTCTTCTCAGGGCGTTGACCCCCCGATTCGACAAAAGGGAAGTCCTGGACCTCATGGAACAGGTCTCTGCCCGCTATTTCTTGAACACGCCCTTTGAATATATGGTCGAGCACTTCGATCTTGCCATGAACATGGATGGGCGGAGACTCAGGTGGATCTTGCACAAGCTGAAGGATGCTCCTGTGACCAGGGTGGTTTTGTGCACCTATGACATGCCGGGTCTCTTCAGCAAGATGGTGGGGGTTTTTACCCTGAATAACATCAAGGTCCTTTCGGGCAATATCCACACGTTGAAGAACGGCCTTGCCTTTGATATTTACGATGTGACCAACCCTTTGGATCCCTTTCGTGAGGAGGAGATGTGGCAGAAGGTC
>JAZDGZ010000530.1:0-3357 GCA_043806375.1 Pseudomonadota bacterium
GCGCGATGCAAGACGGATATGTTGAGCGGTTTGATCAGAAAATCTCCCCTCGCCCCTCTTTTCCAAAGAGGGGGATAACAATTTCCCCCTTTGGCAAAGGGGGAATAAGGGGGATTTTGTGAATTGTCGGAGTAGTATTAACTGAATAACTCCTATTACCCAATATTGATGGTCTCGTAAAAAGTCCTGATGTGTCACCCTGAACTTGTTTCAGGGTCTCGTAACACATTGATTTTGTAAGATGCTGAACCAAGTTCAGCATGACATTTTCTTACTTTTTTGACTTTTTACGAATTCATCAATATTCCATTATTCCAACATTCCAATTTCCCTGCTTTAGAGGGATGCTCCCGCCTTAGGCGTTTACAGGTTCTGTGCATGATCGAATTGCTAACATCATTCTTATCCGGTCTGTACCAGATCTTCACATGGACCACGTTCCCCCTGATGCTCGTTGGCATTGCCGTCGGTTTCATCGTGGGGATCCTTCCCGGATTAGGGGGATCCGCAACCATTGCCCTCATGCTCCCCTTCATCGTTAAGATGACGCCAGTGGAGGCCTTTGCCATTCTCCTCGGCATGGCATCGGTCCTGGGCACCACGGGAGATATTACGTCGGTCCTCTTTGGTGTGCCCGGGGAGGCTACGGCGGCTGCGACTATTATCGACGGCCACGCGATGGCAAAGAAGGGTGAAGCAGGGCGCGCGCTGGGGGCTGTGCTCATGAGCTCACTGGTGGGCGCCATCTTCGGCGCCTTCGTACTCGCCCTCACCATCCCTATCATTCGTCCGCTGGTCCTTACCTTCGGTTCCCCTGAGCTCTTCATGCTCGCTATCCTCGGTCTCACCTTTATTGCCTCGTTAAGCGGCGGGGCTTTGCTGAAGGCCCTTCTGGCGGCAGGGATAGGCCTTTTTCTCTCCACCGTGGGACTCGATCCGCAAACCGGGGTCCAGCGTTTTACCTTTGGCCAGGTCTTTCTCTGGGACGGACTTGGGCTGATCCCTATTACCATGGGATTCTTCGCCATCCCTGAGATCATTGACCTCGGCGTCCAGCGTTCGAGCATTGCCACGGAACAGGTGAAAAAACTGGGCGGTGTCATGCAGGGGGTGAAGGACACGTTTCGCCATTGGGGGCTGGTCATGCGCTGCAGCGCAGTGGGAACCTTCTGCGCCATCATTCCGGGAATGGGACCTGGTGTTTCCCAATGGCTGGCGTACGCACAGGCCCAGCAAAATTCCAAAGACAAGGAGCGCTTCGGCAAAGGCGCTGTGGAAGGAGTCCTCGGTCCGGGGGCGGCCAATAACTCATCCATGGGGGGATGTCTGATCACCACCGTGGCCTTTGGTGTCCCCACCACAGTGCTGATGGCCATTCTTATAGGAGCCTTCCTCATCCAGGGCTTGGTGCCCGGGCCCCAGATGCTCGTACCGGAAGCAAAAGGGGGACACCTCGCGCTCACCTTTTCTTTTGTCTGGATTGTCGCTATCTCCAATATCATTACGGTCTCGATCTGTCTGCTCTTCCTGAATCAGCTGGTGAAGATTACTTATATACGTGGAAGCGTGATCATCCCGGTCATTCTCCTGTTGGTTTTTCTGGGCACCTTTGCAGAGAAAAACGCCTTTCCGGACCTGATGCTCATGCTTTTTTTTGGTGTGTTGGGCTGGGTCATGCAGCGCCTCGCCTGGCCACGGCCCCCCTTTATCCTGGGGCTGGTTTTGGGTGGCCTGGCTGAAACCAGGCTGTTCCTCTCGGTGAACAATTACCGCTTTGCCTGGCTCCTGCGCCCTGCCGTATTGGTGATCGTGGCGCTCACGCTGGCTGCTGTTTTTTATCCTCTCCTGCGGGCAACGTGGCAGAAAAAGAAGAAAAACGAAGGGACACCCATCCTCCCAAATGCTTCATCACCGTCGAGGAAGACAAGACTTTGTTTCACCTGGGCATCGGTATTCAGTTTTTCGGTGGCTATCATCTTTGCGTGTGCCCTGTGGCAAAGCAGGACGTTTCCCTTCTCCGCCAGGTACTTCCCGTGGGTCCTCGGTTTTCCCGTGTTTGTGTTCGCTGTGGCTCAATTTATCATCGACCTGACCGGCCGGGGAGACAAGAGTGATGATCAGAGGAAGGCAGGCACGGGGATCGGACTACCAAAGGACGTGGTCAATCGCCGCACCGCCGGAGTCTTTGGGTGGATCTTTGGCTGGTTTGCGGCGATCTGGTTGTTCGGTTTTACCCTCGGTGCACCTCTGTCTACCTTTATCCAACTGAAAATAGGTGAACGGGAAAGATGGCCGCTCGCGCTGGGTCTCACTGGAATTGCCTGGGCCTTTATCAATTTCGTCTTCAAAGGACTCCTCCACCTGCCTTTCCCGAAAGGCCAGCTTTTTCGCTGGTTGGGTCTTCCCTCGATTTTTTAGGGATCGTCATTCTTCGGAGGAAGACGGGGCGACCCCTTTTGGCCCCCGCCTACGTCACGACCGCCCCGATTCTCTCTTTCGCAGTCGCCGGCTTCAGCAACCAGGCCAGGATAATCCCTGCGGTCGAGACCCCGATACCCACAAAGAACATCACGTTGTAGTTGCCGAAGACGTCGAAGCTATACCCTGCGATGAAGGAGCCGAGCATGGCAGCCACGGACTCACCCACCCCCAAGACACCCATGATCAGGCCAAGAGACGCAAGCCCAAAATACTCAGACGCGATGGCAAACCTCAAGACTGCCTGATTGCCCCATGCAACCCCGTAAACAAAGGCAAACACGAAGAACATCCACAATTCCATGGAGACAAGAAGCCAGAGAAGGGCCAGGGCGGTCGTTCCAAAACTGATCATGAACCCCCGCCTGTTGCCGATAACATCAGCAACACGACCCAACCCAATGCGGCCAAAGACGCTGGCTCCAACGACAACAGCCAGCACATTTGCACCATCGGCAAGTGAAAATCCGGAATCCTGTACGTGGGCTGCCAGGTGGGCAGTATAAGTCGACCTGCAAAAACCAAAGACGGCGTATAGCCCCGCAATCATCCAGAACGAACGGGTCCGAATGGCCTCACGGAGACTGAGGCCCACTGTCTGTACGCTGGGCTGTGACGTCTTCTTCCCTGGCACCGTTGCAACCCCCTCTCCGTCCGGCAGTTGCCCCTTCTCTCTCGGATCACGCCTCAGGAAAAGACCACCCACAACCATGCCCACGAGGGCGATGATTCCGAGCCCCATATATGCGGAACGCCACCCATAGGACAGAATGAGCCATCCGGCCAGAGGCGAAAAGATGAACCCTCCCAATCCCATGCCTGCTTGGACAGTCCCAATCATCAATCCCCTTCTCTTGACAAACCACCTTGACACCGTGA
>JAZDGZ010000531.1:0-2854 GCA_043806375.1 Pseudomonadota bacterium
TGAGACCACGGCAAAGAAGATGAAGGTTCTCATGGCTGAAACCGTGACTACGGGTACATGCAGGACCGCATTCAGGGCCTTGAGGCAGAAAAAGGCATTCAAACAGATCGAATTGGGGGCCAAGACAGGCACCATCAATGATAGGGGTGATCAGTTTAAATACGACTGGCTGGTCGCCTACGCGCTTCCTGCCAAAGGGCAGGGGGGGCTTGCCCTGGCCGTTCTTGCCGTCCACGGGGAGAAGCTCGGGATCCGGGCCAAGGATCTGGCCAGGACTATTCTAAACCACCACTTCAGTTCTTGAAGGAAGGTATTGAGAGATGTGCGGTATTGTCTGCTATGTAGGGAATAAAGATGCCAGGCCGATCCTGCTGGAGGGTTTGAAACGCCTGGAATACCGGGGTTATGACTCCGCGGGACTGGCGGTACAGGATGGCGGCAATATTAGCTTTTTCAGGGCTGTCGGCAGGATCGTGGAACTGGAGAAAAAGATCGACGGTCTGGAGATCAAAGGGACCCTGGGCATCGCCCATACCCGATGGGCCACCCATGGCGAACCGACCGAACAAAATGCCCACCCCCACCGCGACGCGGATGAGAATGTCTTCATTATCCACAACGGTATCATAGAAAACTTCTACTCTCTCAAGAAGAAATTGGAAAAGTCGGGCGTTCTCTTTCGATCGGAGACAGATACGGAGATTCTCGCCCACATGATTGCCATGAATTTTGACGGGGACCTCCATGAGGCCGTGAGAAAAACCATGTCCATGGTGGAAGGGACCTTTGGTTTGGCTGTTATCCACAGGGAGATGCCCGGCGAGATCGTTGTGGCGAGGAGGGGGAGCCCGTTGATTATCGGGGTGGGAGAGGATGGAAATTTTGCAGCCTCGGACGTGGCGGCCATGGTGAGGTATACGAATAAGGTGATTCATCTGAACGACAACGAACTCGCCTCCATCACCAAGGATGGGGTTCACATATCCACGGCCCAAGCCAAGGCCGTTACGAGGGCCACCGAAACGGTCGAGTGGCAGCCTGAGGACGCAGAGCTGAACGGCTTTCCCCATTTCATGCTCAAGGAGATCTTCGAACAGCCCGAGACGATCATGAACGCCATCAGGGGCAGGCTGGAGCCGGGCGAGGGCGTCCCCAAACTGGGAGGCATCATTCCTGTCTGGGAACAGTTAAAGGAATGCCGGCATATCGTCATTGTCGCTTGCGGCACCTCCTATCACGCAGGGTGTGTGGGGAGGTATGTCTTTGAGAGGCTGACAGAGATCGATGTGGAGGTGGAGATCGCCTCGGAGTTCCGTTACAGAAAACTCAATTTTCCCCCCAACACGTTTATCGTTGCCATCAGCCAGTCCGGAGAGACGGCCGATACCCTCGCCGCCATCAGGGAGGCCCGCAGAAAGGGCGCACGGCTCCTGGGGATCGTCAACGTCGTGGGAAGCTCCATATCGAGGGAGACCGAGGCGGGCATCTATAACCATGCAGGGCCGGAGATCGGCGTGGCTTCCACAAAGATCTTTGTTTCACAGCTTACCATCCTGACCCTTTTGGCGCTCCTCCTCGGCAGGCACCAGAAGCTCTCCCTCACCGAAGGGGTGGAGGCGATCAAGGCCCTGTCGGCACTACCCGACAAAATGAAAAAGGTCCTCTCTCAGGACAATCATATTCAGGCCATAGCAGAGAAGTACTTCCGATGCGACAATTGGCTTTTTTTGGGCAGGAAGTACGGTTATCCCATTGCACTGGAGGGGGCGCTCAAGCTCAAGGAGATCTCCTATATTCATGCGGAGGGCTATGCTGCAGGGGAGATGAAGCACGGACCCATCGCCCTGATCAATCCCGGGATGCCTACGGTCGCCATCGCTCCGAGGGATTCCCTGTACGAAAAGATGATCAGCAACATCCAGGAAATCAGGAGCCGTAAGGGGCCGGTGATCGCCATAACGACCGAGGGAGACGACAGGATCAGGGAGATGGTGGATGAGACCATTGAGATTCCCCAGACCCTGGAATATCTGTATCCCATTCTCACCGTGGTTCCGTGCCAGCTCCTTGCTTACCACTGCGCCAGGTTTTTAGACCGGGACATTGATAAACCCAGGAATCTGGCAAAGAGCGTGACTGTGGAGTGAGAATTAATGTTGGCTGTATCGGGCTTCACCGGAGCGGGCGCATGGGGGTCTCTCTGGTTTTGAGCGAAGAATGACGAGTTCCAAAGGGACCATGGCTCAGGAACGGAAGGCCTCTCTGATCGGGTTGACGAGGGTCGTTGCGAAGTGTTGCCTCTTCCCCTTTTTTAGAATAGAGGCGACCGGCCAAGAACGGCTGCCCGATACCGGCGCCTTTGTTCTGCTTCCAAAACACCAGCGCTGGGAAGACATTCCCATCTTGGCTCTGGCCACACCCTCTCCTCTCTACTATGTGGCGAAGTACGAGCTGTTTACAAACCCCCTGTCCCGATGGTTCATGACCTCCCTCGGAGGGATCCCTCTGAATCGCCGACGGCCCTTGGAAACCCGGCGTTCCATCAGGAATATGGTGGGCTTTATCGAAAGGGGCGAGGGGCTCGTCATATTCCCTGAAGGGACATATTACAAGAACCGGGTGGGGCCCGGTCACGTGGGGCTTATCCGCATGATCCATTCGCGCATGAGCCTCCCTTTTATTCCTGTTGGCATCCGTTATGGGCGCAACAGGAGCCGGACCGCGGCTCGGGTCACCTTCGGCCACCCCATACATCCGGATCGGGCAACGACTGCGGAAGAGCTCCTGGGCCGAATCATGAAAGAGATCGCAAGGCTCTCAGGTTTCTGAGTCATCGTCCGTCGACAGTATAACC
>JAZDGZ010000532.1:0-6477 GCA_043806375.1 Pseudomonadota bacterium
TCTTGGCGCGCGTGCGGACCCTGTTAATGCCGAAAAGGAAATAAAGAATCGCTCCGGTCGGAGGAAACAGCAAACAAACAGCCACCCAGCCTAATGCCGAACTCGGGTTGCGTTTGTAGAGAAGGGCATGACCTGCGGCAACGCAGGACAAGATAATGCCCAGTGCTATCGCTATCCAATGCAGTAAGTTCATTCCCAAACAAGGAAACCTTTATTTTTGAGGGTTACGGGTTACATCCCATCATTTGGCCATTCTATATTAATCCCGTTCGGCAATGACATGCAAGACAATGACCATATCGGAGCCGCGTTTGCCGGGTTGCTTGATGTAGTCCAAAGCTTTCTTCGAATCATCTGAAAAATCGGCTCAATGGAAGATGGTTTTAGACAACTGTAGCTCCTTTTTCGACCCTGGAATACCCTTCGAGCCATGACCTGCCCCAAGAATCGGAATTTGCAGGTCAATAAAAGGGATAAAACGGAAGTGGAAGTTCTTGCTTTTCGGTCCTGAGGAATCATGCCTATCTCCTGAACAAAACAAAAGGGAATGATCTCCTTTTTTATGAACCTGTTCCCCATGTTCGGAATTAGCGGTTCTGGTTTTCATCTTGCATGGGTTGACCCGTCTTCAGTCATTTCAGGAGGTTAGGGCGATGGCATGATTATTGAAATCTGAGAAGGACCAAGGGAGGGTGTCTGCCGCGGACAGGAGGCCGTGTAGGCCCCTCTCGTTCTGTTATTACCTATGAATCACTCGGGCGCGGAACCGGGAAACCGCAATCAGGGAAAAGCCGAAGCAAAGGGGAAACATGCCCATGACGGACAACAAATTGCAGGAACTGATAGAAACCCTGAAGAAACAGGGGGTGGAAAGCGGGGAGGAGGCTTCCCGGAAGATCACAGAGGGTGCTCAAAGGGAGGCCGCCGAAATTCTCGCCCGAGCCAGATCCGAGGCGGAAGGGTTCGTGGCGAGGGCCAAGGAGGAAGAAGAGAAGCGACTAAGGCAGTTGCACTCCTCCATGGAAATCGCCGCCACACAACTTATCAGCGATCTCAAGAGGACTATCGAAGAAAATCTTATTGCCCTCCCTCTAAAGAGAGCGCTGGCCGAACGCCTGAGCGATACCGATTTTCTCAAGGAACTCATCGCTATCTGTGTCTGTGAATATATAAAGAATCCGGGCCGCACCGACCTCGATGTCCTGGTTTCAAAAGAACAGCAGGAGAGGTTGGGCGACTTCGCCATGGAGTTGATCAAGACCCTTCCGGCGAAGGGCGATCAAGACCGTTTGGCCTTGAATCTCCAAAGCGGTAAGGTCTCCTTTGGATTCACCGTCGGCAAGACCGACGAGGCCGTCAGACTTGATTTCACCGATGAGGCCTTTCTGGAACTCTTCCTTCGCTTCCTCTCCCCCAGATTCCGGGAATTTTTCAGGACCATCGATGTCAAGGAATTGCGTAACCGATGAAATATTACTTTCTCATTTCCTATCTTCCCGAAATCCATCGCGATGACAAAAAACTGCGGCTCCGCGTATCCGATCTCCTGGCCGAGAAGGTCCACTTCGCTGAAAAGGATTGGGCCCAGATAGAGTTGGTCCTTCTGGCAGGCGATGTGTTGCAAGTCGAAAGATTGTTGTCGGGCAAAGAGTTGGGAATAGACTACCAGCTCTTTGGACGGGAGTTTTGGAAAGAGCAGATCAAATCCCCTAAGGAGGTCCCTGAGGTTTTCGCCGGGATTCTTGATGCCCTTCTTTTGGAAGGGCCTTCTCCAAAAAACCTCAATCTTCTCTTCGAGGCTTACTATGCCTATGCCGCCCAGAGTGCATCCGGACCTTTTCTGCCCGCCTATTTCAGGTTCGAAAAGGACCTGCGTAACATTATGGCGGCGATTCGGGCACGCAGAAAAGGGCTCTCCCCATCCGATGATCTTGTGGGGGATGGAGAGATTATAGATTCACTCAGCCGGAGCACGGCCGAGGATTTCGGGTTGGGTCCTGAATATCCCTGGATCGAGCGGCTGATTGCCGCAAAAGAGCCGGTGGAGACACAAGAGGCCATAGAACAGATTATGTGGGAAACCCTTGAGGAGATGACGGAACCGATGGATTTTGATTTTGATGTCATCCTCGCCTACCTATTGAAACTCCAACTCCTGGAAAGGAACCTTGCCTTGAGCGAGGAACAGGGGATGGAGGTCGTCAGGCAACTGGAGGAATTGTAACATGTCGATCGCTACCGGAAGGGTTGTGGCGGGATATGGAAACATGATTACCGCCTCTTTCGACCCAAATGTGCGCCAGAACGAGGTCGCTTACATCATTACTCGAGACGGTAGGCTCAAATGCGAGGTCATTCGAGTGCGTGAGGATGTTTGCTACATGCAGGTTTTTGAAGACACCCGAGGGGTGATGGTGGGGGACCGGGTCGAGTATACGAGAGGGCTTCTCGTCGCAGAACTGGGGCCTGGACTCCTGGGCCAAATTTACGATGGTCTCCAGAATCCGCTCCCTGAATTGGCCCAAGAATGCGGCCTTTTTCTGAAACGGGGCGTCTATCTCGAAAGTCTGAACAGAAAGGTCTTGTGGGCGTTCACACCGGTAGCCAAGGTGGGGGATGTGGTGGAGGCCGGGGACGTATTGGGCACTGTGCCTGAAGGGATTTTCACCCATAAGATCTTTGTCCCTTTCAGTTTCATCGGAAGTGCCGAAGTGAAGACCGTGATCGGCAAGGGGGATTACACCGTAGATCAGGTGATCGCCCGGGTGGAGGATGGTACTGGAAAGCTGCACGATCTCACCATGAGACAAGAGTGGCCTATCAAGATTGCACTGCACAAGTATGAGGAAAGGCTCCTCCCCGTGGAACCCCTGGTGACCGGATGCCGGATCATCGATACCTTCTATCCCGTGGCCAAGGGCGGCACAGCCTGCATCCCGGGCCCCTTCGGCTCCGGCAAAACGGTGCTGCAACAGATCATCTCCCGCTATGCGGATGTGGACATCATCATTGTTGCCGCATGCGGTGAACGTGCCGGGGAGGTGGTCGAGACCCTGCGTGACTTTCCCCATCTGATCGACCCGTACACGGGGAAGACCCTGATGGAACGGACCATCATCATCTGTAATACGTCGTCCATGCCCGTGGCCGCGCGCGAGGCGTCCATTTACACGGCCGTGACCTTGGGCGAGTACTACCGCCAGATGGGCCTGGACGTCCTTATCCTTGCGGATTCGACCTCCCGCTGGGCCCAGGCCCTGCGGGAAATGAGCGGCCGCCTCGAAGAGATCCCGGGCGAAGAGGCCTTCCCTGCTTATCTCCAATCCCGGATTGCCGATTTCTATGAACGCGCAGGACTCGTTCGCCTCAAGGATGCTTCCCAGGGTTCAGTCAGCGTCATAGGGACTGTTTCGCCGGCGGGCGGAAATTTCGAGGAACCCGTCACGCAGGGCACGCTTGCCGTGGTCGGCGCTTTTCTGGGCCTTACCTGGGCGAGGTCCAACGCCCGGCGTTTCCCGGCGATCGATCCGCTGATCTCCTGGTCAAAGTACCTGGAGCAGATGAGGATGACCTTGGACAAGATGGACCCCGACTGGGTTCGAAAGATCAAGGAAGCCCAACAATTGATCCATAACGGAAATGAGATCAAGAAGCGCATGGACGTGGTGGGCGAGGAAGGGACTTCCATAGGGGACTTCATCCTATTTCTCAAGATAGAGTTCCTGGATGCGGTCTATTTGCAGCAGAACGCCTTTGACACGGTGGATGCATACAATACCATGGAGCGACAGATTTACGTTTTTACCAAAGTGAGCCGGGTATTGAAGAAGGAAATATCTGCCAAAGACAAAGAAGATGCGAGGAACCTATTCTTCAAATTGACCGCCCTTTTCAGAAACTGGAATTCTTCCCAGTGGGAGGGCGAGGATTTCAAAAAGTTTGAGCAGGAGATCAATACCTTCTTGGAGAGTTGAGCCGTGAGAGAAATCATTACCAGGATTCGCGAAATTACAGGCAACATTGCCACATTGAATGCCAAGGGCGTGAGCCTCGGAGAACTGGCGGTCATTGAATCCCCCGGCAAAAAGACCCTGGGCCAGGTCATCAGGATATCGGGGGATGCCGCGACCCTTCAGGTCTTTGGAGGAACCAAAGGGCTTTCGACAAACGACAAGGTCCTTTTCCTGGGGCATCCCATGCAGGTCAAGTTTGGTCCCTCCATGCTGGGCCGGATTTTCAGCGGCGGCGGGGTTCCCATCGACGGCGGCCCTGAACCGGTGGAAGAGGAGATCCCCATAGGCGGCCCCTCATTCAACCCGGCCAACAGGATTATCCCCAAGCAGATGATCCGGACGAACATCCCCATGATCGACGTGTTTAACTCACTGGTGGTGAGCCAAAAGCTGCCGATTTTCAGCATCCCGGGCGAGCCCTACAACCAGCTTCTGGCCCGTGTAGGGATGCAGGCTGAAGCGGATGTCATCATCCTGGGCGGCATGGGACTCAAGTTTGACGACTTTACCTTCTTCAGGCGCACCTTTGAGGAGAGCGGGGTCATGAACCGGGTGATCATGTTCATTCACCTCGCCTCGGACCCGGTGGTGGAATGTCTGCTGGTGCCGGATATGGCTCTGGCGGTGGCAGAGCGCTTTGCGGAGGCGGGAAGGCGCGTCCTGGTGCTTTTGACCGACATGACCAACTTCGCCGACTCCCTCAAGGAGATCTCCATTTCCATGGAACAGATCCCCAGCAACCGCGGCTACCCGGGCGATCTTTATTCGCAGCTGGCCTCACGTTACGAAAAGGCGGTGGATATGGAAGGGCTGGGAGATATTACCATCCTGGCCGTGACCACCATGCCCGGAGATGACGTGACCCATCCCGTTCCAGACAACACGGGCTATATCACCGAAGGGCAGTTCTACCTCCGCAAGGGGGTCATCGAACCCTTCGGTTCCCTCTCCCGTCTCAAGCAGCTGGTCATCGGCAAGGTGACCCGTGACGACCACGGCCACATCATGAACAGCATGATCCGCCTCTTTGCCAAAAGCCGCGAGGTGGAGCAGAAGCTGGCGATGGGCTTCGACAAGACGGAGGACGACGACCGTTACCTCCGCTACGGGAAACTCTTCTACGACCGGTTCATGGACCTCAAGGTGGACATGGGACTGAACGACGCCCTCGACCTCGGCTGGGCGACGCTCGCGGAATGCTTCCGGCCGGATGAGGTGGGGATCAAACAGGAATTCATCGACAGTCATTGGCCCAAGGACAAGATGGGAGTGAGCTGCGCCTATGGCGGAACGAATCAAGCTCAATAAGGTCTCCCTCCGGGAGCAGAAGCAGAAGCTCGCGCTTTATCAGCGCTTCCTTCCGGCGTTGGAGGCGCGCAAGCAGCAGTTTCTCATGCAACTCGGCCTCGTCCGGAAGGACATCCGGCGGCAGGAAGAGGCCCTCGCGGCGCTGCTCTCGGCGATCGCCCAGTGGTCCGCCCTGTTTTGGGACCTGGAGTCGCTGATGCGGTATTTCCTCAAGATCGAGGAGGTCCGGTTCTCCCTGCGCAACGTGGCGGGGCTCAAGATCCCCCGTTTTGAGAAGGTGGTCTTCGAGGATCCGTCCTACAGCGTCTTCGCGACGCCGTACAGCTTCGAGACGGTTCTCGTCCGGATGCGCGAGGCGATCGCGCTCCGCGAGGAGATCCGGATCCTGAAGGAACAGGAGAGGATCCTCTCCGACGGCTTCCGCAAGACGAGCCAGCGGATCAACCTCTACGAGCAACGGCTGATCCCCGACTGCCGGGAGGCCCTGCGAAAGATCGCCGTCTATCTCCAGGACCAGCAGGCCGCGGCCGTCGGCGTGGCCAAGACGGCCAAGCGTCTGTCGGAGGCAAACGGAATATGATCCAACCTGGCGGAAAATGCCCGTCCCGAGGGGCGATGGGCCGAAGGAGGTCTTGACCTTGGCGATTGCGAAAATGACACGGGTTTTCATGGTCGGCGCTTCCGTCCACAAGGACGAGACGATGCGGTTTCTGCAGCGCGCCGGCGTGGTGCATCTGGAACCCGTCGTTCCGCTCGCCGGTGATCTCGAGAAGCGGGCCTCGGCGGCGTTGCTGCATCTCCGGCGGGTCGGGCAGCTCGAGCAGGAGGTAGGCCATTACAGCGACCGCAATGAGAGGATCCCCGCTGATTGACCCGACGTAACACTGGCCGCCTGCGGCGTAGAGGCCCTGAACTCTATTCAGGAGACCCGGAACCGGCGGCAGGCCCTGGGGCGTATGGCAGATGATCTCGCCCCCTGGGGGGATTTCGACCTCGATGAGATCCGGCGTCTCGAGGAAACCGGGGTGCATGTCCGCCGCTGGCGGATGGAACGGAAAAAGATCGCTGACCTGAGCGTGCCCGAGGGGGTTTTTGTCGAGATCGTGACGGAGAAGCAGGGGCTTCTCTTCTACACGATCTCCCTCGCCGGACCCGT
>JAZDGZ010000533.1:0-2610 GCA_043806375.1 Pseudomonadota bacterium
GCGATGACGGCCTTGAAACTCTCAACCATGTCCAGAAATTTGATGTCGTCATTCTCGCTGCCCACGAGCATTAATCTCGAGTCATCACCCGTCTTGACCACCCGGCCCTTGAGCTCCTTCTCAATAGTCTCTTTCAGCAACGTGTTGGCGTCCTTCTTGTCCATGAAAAGACTGGCCGTCGAGATATACATGCATTCCGTCCCGGTAAGAGGAACATCTTTGGCCTTTCGCAAATCATAGATCTGCCTCAGCAGGGAACGGTTTTCATTATAGATCTCGATGGCCCCTTTCAAATCCGACTCCGTGATCTCCTTGCCGACCCATTCTCCCACTTCTCGAGCTGTTTCCTCGAGGCGACCTAACAGAAAAGGAAAGGCGTAAGGGGTCTGTACCCGGTTGGGCATATCGACATAAAAGGATTTCTGGGTGACATGAAGGGTCCAGCTGTCAAAGGCCTGCCCCAGGTGCATGCAAGGATAGGCCGTGGCGACCGCGTCGATGTAATTGTATCGGCCCAGAAGGCCCTGGGCTAAGACGTCTCTAGAAAAGGGACAATACATGCCGAATAGGTGGGGTTCTGTCACGTTCTGAGGCTCATGACTGCCCAGAATCCTGACCGGCAAGACGCCTGCTGCATAGAAAATCTCTTCCGGGAAGTAAGAGCACATGTACCCCACCACCTTCTTGCCGGGATTCTTTTTTTGCCATTCCTTTGCATAATCATGACGGTTCTGATAGATATCTATGAAATCTTTAATCATTTTACCCTGTCCTCCGAAAAATTTACTTGCCTGTGAAATTGGGTTTCCGCTTCTCCATAAAAGCCTTTATGCCCTCCGCCTTGTCCTCGCTGACCAAGAGGAGATTGCCGAAGGCCGCTTCAAGAATGAGACCGGTTTCCAGATCGTTTTCAACGCCTTGATTAACGGCAATCAATGCCATCTTAACAGCTAACGGGGCCTTCCCAACGATCTTCTTCGCCACCTTTGCAGAAGCATCCATCAACTCTTCCGGTTTGACCACCATATTGGCCAATCCTATTTGAAGGGCCTCCTGAGCGCCGATCATGTCTCCCGTCAGCATGGCCCACAAAGCACGCGATTTTCCAATGACCCTGGACAGGCGCTGGGTGCCTCCGTATCCTGGAATGACCCCGAGGCCGAGTTCGGGCAAGCCCATCTTGGCACTTTCGGAAACGATTCTGAAAGTACACGCAAGAGCAAGTTCGCATCCGCCCCCAAGGGCCAAGCCGTTGATGGCCGCTATACTGGGCTTACCCAGACCTTCCAGCTCCTGGGTCAGTTTCTGGCCCCTTCGGGCAAAATCGTACCCCTTTTCGAGGCCCACACCTTCGAACTCCGTGATATCCGCACCGGCCACAAAGGCCTTATCTCCGGCACCGGTCAAGATGACCACCCTGACCTGCTCGTCGCTCCTAGCCTTGTTCAGAGCATCGCCAATCTCTTGAAGGGCCTCCACGTTGAGCGCATTGAGTCTCTTCGGCCGGTTCACGGTCAGATATCCAACGTTGTCTTTCACTTCATAAATGATGGTCTTGTATTCCATTTCCTTAGTCCTCCCCTTGCATTGCCTTGGTTAGATATCGGTCGGGCTCCTTCAGAATGGACCTGAAAAACATGTCGATGGTGTCATTTGCGACCTCCTCAATGGATAGTCGTGCATCAGTATCGAACCACCGATAAATCCAGTTAATCATGGCGAAAATACCGAAAGTTGCCACGGTTGCGTCTATGGGATATAGGAGGGCCTTCTCCTCCATTTCGCGGACCTTGCTATAATAGAGATCATAGATCCGGCGATGCTGCTTCCGTGCCTTGTTTCCAAGCTTGGGCGGCAGCAGGTATTGTTCCTCAAGGTAGATCTTCATTTTCTTGTATTTGTTCATCGAGAGCAAAATCTGGCTGAAGATCATTTCCCGAAGACATTTGACGGGATCATTATGCTTTCCCACAGCATCTTGAAGTTCCGCCAGGAGATCTGCCCCGATGTCGACGATGATTTTAAAAAGGATTTCGTCTTTATTCTTGAAATAGATATAAACGCTCGAATTGCTTATACCCACCGCCTTGACAATATCCCTGATGGAAGCCTTAACGAAGCCGTGCCTATAAAAAAGGTCCACGGCCTTCTCCAAAATCTTCTCCTGAACGTTGAACTTCTTCATTTCTTGGACTCAATCAGACGATAAATGTGCTCAAGCGGACAGCGAACGAACGATCGTTCGTGGCGTATTTATAGCCTCCCGCAACCCGCCGTGTCAACAAAAAAATTCTGTTTTGAAAAAAAACTTTCACCCCGACAAAACTTTCAAGTGTTATTTGCGAACGCTCGTTCTTGTAGATCTCAGACCGGCTTTACCTTCCCGTGTCTGGGTAGTCATAAAATCCCCGTCCGGACTCTCTGCCAACCTTCCCGGCTCGAACGAGGTTTCTTACCCACACTGGGAGACGGAACCTTTCCCCAAGCTCAGCGGCCATGGTGTCGGTGACATGTTGCAGGAGGTGAATGGCATTGAGATAATCGATAAGCTCCAGAGGACCCATAGGGTGCCCTAGACCGAGCTTTGCCCCGGTATCCACATCCTCCACC
>JAZDGZ010000534.1:0-4466 GCA_043806375.1 Pseudomonadota bacterium
ATCCGTCTTGCCAGGGCGTACCGGAAAAAATATAAGATCGTAAAGCTGGAAGGAGGCTACCATGGGAGTCATGATATCGCCGAGATCAGCGTAAAGCCTCCCCTGGACAAGGCAGGCCCTGCGGACAGGCCGAACTGTGTCCCGGAAGATATCAGTATCCCGCCCAACGTGGTAAAAGACTGCATCGTGATCCCCTTCAACAGGGCGGATGTGGCAGAGCGGGTCATCACGGAGAACCAGGCGGATCTGGCAGCCGTGATCCTGGAGCCGGTGCAGGGGTCTTGCGGGATGATCCCGGCCGACCCGGAATACATCCGGACGATCAGGAAGGTGACCACCACGTATCGTGTTCCCCTGATCTTCGACGAGGTCTACACGCTTAGACTGGCTCCGGGAGGATGGCAGGAGATGTATGGTATTCTTCCCGACATCACGGCCCTGGGAAAGATCATCGGGGGGGGTTATCCGGTGGGCGCCGTGGCAGGGCGGGAGGAGTTCATGAATCTTTTCTCACCCGTGAAACCTGACTTCCTGGTCCACTCGGGGACGTTCAATGGCAACCCGGTGACGATGGTGGCGGGGTGTGCCGCCCTGGAGATATTGACCGCCTCGGAGATCGATCGAATCAATAAACTGGGGGGAAAGCTGAGGTCGGTCATGACGAAGGCATTGCAGGAGACGGGGATCATCTCTCAGGTGACGGGACCAGGGTCCCTGGCACAGATTCACTTTACCAAGGAAGAAGTGGTGGACTGGCGGAGCGCGTCTACGGGGAGGGTCGATCTGAGGACGATGTTGCAGCTTCTGTTGCTTGAGAGAGGGATCTTTCCTGCCGGAAGAATGATGCTCAACATTTCGACTCCCATGGGAGAGAAAGAGGTCGAGGAGCTCGGCAAGGCGTTGAAGAGCAGTCTCATGGAGATGAAACCTTACATTGAAAAAGCCACGCCAGAGCTCATTGTTTAACAACACGGGTGATCCGGAGGATGAATTGCCCTTAACGTTGAAAAGGCAGTTGAGTGTGCCTCCAAACCTTTACAATGCAGTTTTTTGGTCATGTCTTATGGGTAACATGCGATGTCACCCGGGGTGGTTCGGCAATATGCTGGAGAACGCAGTGGCAAAACGCTAAAAGGTGCCGCTGTAAAGGCTTTCCAGCACACCCAACTACCTTTTGATTCGTTCTTTATGCAACTGGCAGGTTGCCTCTCCCCTGCGGGGGAAGAATGGAGAGAAAGAAATGGTGAACACAAAATTTTTGAGAAAGATAGGCGAGTCTAAGGCAACGAAGATATCGGGAGCCCGGTTTATGGCTGAAACCTTCAAGGGCTATGGATTAACGCATGTCTTCTTTGTCGAAGCGATTCTGAGAAAGACCCTGGTCGAGATGGAAGCATTGGGAATAAAGCGGGTGCTGACGCACTCGGAAAAAGCAGCCGCGTACATGGCGGACGGCTATGCGCGCGTGAGCGGGAGACCCGGATTGTGTATGGCCCAATCGGTTGGAACGGCCAACCTGGCTTCAGGCCTTCAAGATCCCTACCTCGGACTCTCTCCCGTGGTTGCTCTCACAGGAAGGAAGCCTCCCTATGCCCAATATCGGAATGCCTATCAGGAAATTCTTCACGATTCACTTTTTGAATCGGTGACCAAGTACAACGTGCGTGTCGATACCGTGGAACAGCTGCCTTATCTTCTTCGCCAAGCCTTGAGGGAAGCGACCTCAGGGGCGCCTGGCCCGGTGCACCTTGATATTGGAGGAGGCTATGCCGGGGAGGGTATGGAGGGGGCAGAGGGGAACCTCGATATGGTGATCGAAGAGGTCTTCACGCGTTACCCTTCCAACCGGCCGATGCCGGAGACGGAGAACCTTCGCGAGGCCGCCCGAATCCTTGAGGAAGCGGAACGGCCCGTGATCGTCGCAGGGGGAGGGGCCCGGTCTTCCGGGGCAGGGCCCGAGATCATAAAACTGGCTGAGATGCTGTCGATTCCCGTGGCCACCTCTCTCAATGCAAAAGACATCGTGGTTGACAGCCATCCGTTGAATGTCGGAGTTGTGGGGACTTACTCCCGCTGGTGTGCCAACAAGGTCGTCTCGGAAGCTGATCTTGTCCTCTTCATTGGAAGCCATACCGGAGACCAGGTGACCAACGAGTGGACCATACCCAGACCGGGGACCCCAGTGATTCAGATTGATATCGACCCTTCAGAACTGGGGAGAAGTTACGCAAATGCGACACCGCTGCTGGGTGATGCGAAGGTCACAGTACAACACCTTACAGAAATTCTTAAAGGTAAGGCAAGTAAGAAATCTTGGGCTCAGAGTGCTCAGGAGATCGTTAAGGAGTGGCGCAGCGAGGTGGAACCGCTTCGCAACTCGGATGCTGTGCCCATCCGGCCGGAAAGAGTGTGCAAGGAGATCTCCGATACCCTTCCTTCGAATGGGATTGTGGTGGTAGATACAGGCTACTCCGGGGTCTGGACAGGGACCATGATCAACCTGACCCACCCGGGACAGAGCTTTATTCGGGCCGCAGGTTCTCTCGGCTGGGGATTTCCTGCCTCCCTCGGGGCAAAATGTGGAGCGCCGGAAAGGCCGGTGGTCTGCTTCACGGGAGAGGGAGGGTTCTTCTACCACCTGAGCGAGCTTGAAACGGCCAGCCGGTGCGGCATCAATTCAGTGACGGTGATCAATAACAATCACTGTCTGCGGCAGTGTCTCGAAGGTATCAACAAAGCCTATGGAGACAGAGCTGGCAAGAAAGAAGAAATGTGCATGTTCAAGGAACTCAACTTTGCAAGGATCGCGGAAGAGATGGGATGTTACGGCATTCGAGTGGAGCGGCCGGGAGAAATCGCCGAAGCCCTGAAGAAAGCCCTGGCCTCCAACAGGCCGGCTCTCGTTGATGTGGTAACCGATGTAACGTGCAAGGCGCCCAGCCCTTGGACCCCCCCTTCAAAATAGCCATGGTCACTTGGGCACGCACATAATATGCTTCAAGGAAACCCACCACGCTTGTGCGCCAAAGCGTTTCAGCGCGCAGGCATGGACACGGTCACGTAAACAAGACAAAGGAGGAACGCATGGCACGAAAACTGATTGACTTAACCCAGGAAATCTACAACGGGATGCCCGTTTACCCGGGGCACCAGAGGACAGTGCTCTTCGATGCAAAGACGCACGAGGAGACCCGAGAGTTGAATAAGCCGGGAACCCATACTTCCACGGTGATGGGGCTTTTAATGTCTGACCACGGGCCGACCCATGTGGACGCCTTTATCCACATCGATTCGAGCCCAAAGGCAGAAAGCATCGATCAACTCCCTCTGGAGCTTTTTTATACGCCAGCGGTTTGCCTCGATGTCTCGCACCGGAGGGCGGGAGAATACATCACCGTTCAGGACTTGGAGCAGGCCTGCAAGAACGCCAACCTGAAGGTGGAGAAAGGCATGACCGTCCTGCTCTACACGGGCCATTTTAACCGGTGCTATCCCACCATGGAATGGCTCATGCAGTACCCCGGAGTGGATCGGGAAGCCATGCTCTGGCTTGCAGACAAAGGGGTTGTGAACGTGGCGATCGATGCTCCCAGCATTGACAGTTCCGCAGAGATGAAGAATAAAAATTACCCTGCTCACGCCGTGTGCAGGGAGCGAAAGATTCTTAACACCGAAAACCTCGGCCACCTTGAAAAAGTAGTCGGGAAGCGGTTCGATTTCATTGGATTTCCCTTGTTGATCCGAAGGGGGACGGGCTCTCCCATTCGTGCGGTCGCTGTCCTGGAGGAGTAGCTCAAAGATAGGCTAAGGCTAAGGTCGAGGTTAAGGCTAAGAAAAGCCTGATTCTCAGCCTTCTCAGATGTGTGGCGTCGGCACTTGCTGCCGACGGGAGCGCCCCAGTAAATGGAGACGCTATATCCCATGGAGTCGATATGAACCGTTTGCAGGGGAAGGTGGCTGTGATCACGGGCGGGACGTCGGGTTTCGGTTTCGCCATTGCCGAAATGTTTGCCCGGGAAGGTGCGGCCGTTGTGATCGCGGGAAGGAGTAAAGAGAAGGGTGCGGATGCGGGTGAGAAGATCAAGAAGGCGACGGGAAAAGATGTGACGTTTGTTCAATGTGATGTGACAAGAGAAAAAGATGTGAAGACTCTTGGGGAGAAGGTGATCGAAATCCAAAAACGGGTTGACATCCTCGTGAATAACGCGGGGATGTTGATTCGAAAGGACTTCGAAGAGACGACGGAAAAAGAATGGGACGAGGTGATGGCTACGAATCTTAAGGGTCCCTTTTTCTGCTGCAAGCACATCATTCCTGAAATGGTCAGGAATAAGAAAGGGTCTGTGGTCAATATCTCATCTCATATCAGCCTTGTCGGCAAAGGGGATGTTCCCGTCTATAGCGCCTCGAAAGGGGGCGTGACCGCATTAACCCGGAGTTTGGCATTGAGGTATGCGAAATATAAT
>JAZDGZ010000535.1:0-2236 GCA_043806375.1 Pseudomonadota bacterium
GCTTGTCCATCGTGAAGGGGATCGTAGAGTCCCTTCAGGGTTCGATCGATGTGGAAAGCGTGGTGGAGAAGGGAACGACCTTCCGCCTCCTCATTCCCGCGATGAAGGAGGAAACCTAGCAGGTTGCTGAAAAAGACCTGCGGTGCAGGCTGACACGCGACTCACAGCGACCTTCATTGTCATTTGAAGGGGACATCCGCTGTCACCTTGCCGTTTACAGGCGAGTCATTTCGCCTCCGGCCCAGTGATAAGAAAAATCGCCAGATAACAGGAAAATAGGCGAATCAAAGATCCGGTGAGTCCACGGCAGGCATTGGCACATATCTTGAAGATACCCATTGCGGGTTTTGGCGTAACTCAGTTGTGGCTATTACCCATCGGGGTGCAGGGGCTATCAAGGTATTGCGAGCGGGAAGCGGAAGCGGTTTTTGTGGAAGTGGATGTTCTGCGTGGTGACTTATGTGGGATTGGTCCTGACACCCCGATTTTTCGTGCCAGGGTATCTATCGAGAAGGTCGGGTCGGGAATAGAAAGTGGGTTTGGAGTCTGAGTTCGGATCCTGGATCCGGGGGTTGAACGACAGTCTTCTCATTTCGAGATGAAGGAGGTTTATAGAATGGCAGAGGCAAAAAGCGCAAACGTTGATTCCGTATACATGGAGAAAAGGGTCTTTGAGCCGAGCAAGGAGTTTATCGAAAAGGCCCATGTAAAGAGCCTGGATGAGTACAAAAAGCTCTACAAGAGATCGATTGAAGACCCTGAGGGGTTCTGGGGTGAGATGGCGGAGGAATTCATTGACTGGTTCAAGAAGTGGGACGGACCGGTCGAGGAATACAGTTTCAAGGATGACATTTTCCTGCGCTATTTTGCGGGGGGAAAGCTGAATGTGACCTATAACTGCCTGGATCGTCATCTGAAGACATGGAGAAGGAACAAGGCCGCGCTCATCTTTCAGGGAGAGCCCCTTGAGGAATCAAAGACCTACACCTATCAACAGCTTCACCGTGAGGTATGCAAATTCGCAAACGTTCTCAAAAAATTCGGCGTTAAGAAGGGAGACAGGGTCGCCATCTATCTCCCCATGATCATGGAACTGCCGGTGGCGATGCTCGCTTGCGCAAGGATCGGCGCGATTCACAGCATCGTCTTTGGAGGCTTCAGCGCGGAGGCCCTGAGAGACAGGATCCAGGACTGCAAGGCAGAGACCCTGATCACGTGCAACTGGGGATACCGCTCCGGCAAGGTCCTCTCGAGCAAGGCGAATGCAGACAGTGCCATGGATCAATGCCCGAGTGTCAAGCAGTGTATTGTCGTCGATAGAATAAACAAAGAGACCAAGATGAAAGAGGGCAGGGACCACTGGTGGCATGAAATGATGAAAGACGCCTCCCCCGAGTGCGAACCCGAGTGGATGGACGCAGAGGATCCCCTCTTCATCCTCTATACGAGTGGAAGTACCGGAAAGCCGAAGGGCGTTCTTCACACCACCGCAGGGTATCTCCTCTTTACCATGATGACCATGAAATATGTCTTCGATTACAGGGACGAGGACGTCTATTGGTGCACGGCCGACATCGGCTGGGTCACGGGACACAGCTACATCGTCTATGGGCCTCTCGGGGTCGGAGCGACATCTCTCGTCTTTGAGGGCGTCCCTAACTATCCGGAGCCGGATCGTTTCTGGGAGGTGGTGGAAAAATACGGCGTCAACATTTTCTATACGGCGCCGACCGCCATTCGGGCGATCATGAAAAACGGGGAAGAATGGCCGAACAGGAGAAACCTGAACTCACTGAGGCTTCTCGGCAGCGTCGGCGAACCGATCAACCCGGAGGCCTGGATCTGGTACTACAAGGTGATCGGCAAGGAACGGTGCCCCATTACGGACACCTGGTGGCAAACAGAGACAGGCGGCCACCTGATCGCCGGCATTCCCGGGGCCATGCCGATGAAGCCGGGATCAGCAGGTCTTCCCTTTTTCGGGGTCGATCCGGTCATCATTCGGCAGGACGAGACAGAAGCTGGTGTGAACGAAGGCGGACATCTCTGCATCAGAAAACCCTGGACGGGTTTTATGAGGACGATTTGGGGCGACCCGGCGCGAATGAAGGAAATGTATTTTATACAGCATCCCGGCCTCTATTTTTCAGGTGACGGCGCAAGAAAGGATGAGGACGGCTTTTTTTGGCTTATGGGCCGGGTTGACGATGTTATTAATGTCTCAGGCCACAGGCTG
>JAZDGZ010000536.1:0-4761 GCA_043806375.1 Pseudomonadota bacterium
AAAAGGACGACAAGCCGGTGATCGTGGAAGAGAACGAGGATGAATGCACCCTGTGCGACTTGTGCAAACGGGCCTGCAGTCCATCGGCAATAACCATCCATAAACGGTATGAAGGTCATTAGAAAGAGATTCGAAGGAGCATTGATTTCCGGTCTCCGAAGACTGCCCATGGTATCCTTTTATGCCGGGACAAGGGGTTGGTATTTTATCGTAAGCTGGTGTCACAGGATCACGGGCATTCTTCTGGTGCTCATGGTTTTGTTCCATATCTATCTATTTAAACCCACTCCAGACTCCGGGAAATTTTTCCTTATCATGCTCTTCCAATGGGTATTGAGCATTCCCGTAATCTTCCACGCCTTCAACGGGGCACGACTCATTCAATACGAATGCTGTGGAAGGCGTGACGATGAAAACATGCTTCGATGGGTCTTCAGCCTCCTGTTCGTCTTTATCTTGCTCCTGGCCCTCTTTATGATCATGGGAGGCCAGAGGGTATCCCCCTTTTTTTATTGGATGCTGATGAGCGCTGCGGCGCTGGTTGCCGGGTATGCTGTCGGAGCCAGGATCTGGAACACAAGACACTCCGTTTTCTGGAAATTACAACGAATGAGCGGCGCTTTCTTACTGGTCATGATACCCGCCTATATCCTATTCATGCATATCCATCCGGTGGCTAACGCCCGGGCAAACATTATAATGAGCGGGGTGCAGTCCCTCACTCTGAAAACAATTTACCTGCTACTGCTTTTTGCCACGCTCTCCCATGGCGGTTACGGGGCATGGTCTGTAGTGAGCGATTATGTGTCTTCGCAGACCTTACGGAAAGTTCTGATCGTGGCCGGCACATTCCTCTTCCTGGTTTTTCTCTGGATCGGCCTCAAAATCGTTATGCGTATTTAGTCCATGTTTTAGGCAATTCATATGAAGACCTAAATTTGAAGGATATGATAAATGGTTCATTCATGTCTCAGGTTTTGGTACCCTGCCTTCAGGAAATAAAGGGAAGGGATTTTGTACATGGCACATTTATTTCGGATATCCTCCACATTAAAATGTGACGTGCTGATTATCGGGGCAGGCGGGGCGGGACTCCGTTGTGCAGCGGAAATTTTTGAGAGAAGACCGAGGGCTACCGTGATCGCGGTTACCAAGGTGGCTAGTCCCCAGAAATCCCATACACAGACCGCGCAGGGGGGTATGGCGGCCGTTGATCCAAGGGACACCGTGGATAGACCTGTCTATCACATGTTTGATACCTGGAAGGGGTCGGATTGCACCGCCGATCAGAACGTCATCGAAAAGATTGTAGAGGCAGGTTGGGAGCAAGTTCTCTGGATGGAAGAACACGGCATGCATCTTAGTCGCAGGGAAGACGGAAAACTCAGCAAAAGGACCTTCGGCGGGCACACACTCAACTTTGGCGAAACATTGGCCTACCGATGTGTTTTTGAGGCTGACAGAACCGGTAAGGGCATTATGGACAATGTGTGGGGGGAGAGCCTGAAAGGGGGCGCCGTTTTCATTACACAGGCTGTTGCCACAGAGCTTCTGTTCAAGGATAAGAGATGTGTCGGGGCTGTCCTATTCAGGCAGAAGGAGGGGGAATTTGTTCGCGTCATGGCCAAGGCCACCGTTTTGGCCACAGGGGGGAATGGGCAAGTTTTCAGGGTCACGACAAACTGCCGTCAAAACACAGGGGACGGAAACGCCGTTATCCTTATGGCCGGCCTGCCGATCATGGACCCCGAGGCGATCCAGTTTCATCCCACGGGGATTGTGGGGCCCGGTATTCTTGCCAGTGAGACCTTGCGATCCGTAGGGGGGATCCTGATGAACAGGGAACTGGAACCCTTTATGGGGAAATATGCACCGAAGATGAAGGAACTGGCCCCGAGAGACCTGGTGGCCCGGGCCATTGAAACAGAGATTCGTGAGGGCAGGGGTATCTTGAACCCGGACCATCAGATTGAACACGTTTGGATAGACCTGAGGCATCTCCCTGATTATGTCCATGATGTTGAAATACCCGAGGTGTCGGGCTTTTTCAAAAAATTTGTGAATCTCGATCCCAAGAAGGATCTCTGTCCGGTTCGGCCCAGCAATCACTACCAGATGGGCGGAATACCCACCAATGAAATCGGGGAGGTCCTGGGAGGCCCCGGTGAAACGGTTCCCGGCCTTTTCGCGGTGGGGGAGTGTGCAGCGGCAAGTTTTCATGGCTTCAATCGCCTCGGAACCAATTCTCTCCTGGAACTGATTACGATGGGGAAATTTGCTGGAGAAAAAATCGCCGATTGTCTAAATGAGGGGCTGATAGAAGCACCGAGAGACGCCGGAGAAAGAACTTTTTCAACATTCTCAGGTTACATGGGGGCAAATGGGAGGGACAATCTTGGTGAAATCCGTGCACAGATGCGAAATTTCATGACAGAGAAGGTGGGTGTCTTTCGCAATGAGACCGGTATTAGAGAGGCGATCGAGGCGCTGAAGGAACTCAAGGAAAGGGCCTGTAGGACAGCCTTATCCTGTCAGAGCCTGATCATGAACCAAGATCTCATTCAACGTTGGGAGTTGGATAACCTTTTGAGCAACGCCATGGTCATCGCAACGGGCGCCTTGAACAGGAGGGAATCAAGAGGGGGACACTTTCGGGATGATTTCCCGGAGCGAAACGATGGTTTTCATTATCATACCCTGGCTTATATGACCGAGTATGGAGATGTGAGGATTGGAAAGCGCCCTGTCGACATGAGCCTGTTTGAGGCAGAAGATGAACATCACGAAAGATTCGGCATCATAGAGCGAAAGTATTGAAAGCCGTCGGAAAACGACGCCTCTATTAAGGGTCCCATATTTGTCTTGACACGCATAAGCCCCCTCACCCTGCCCTCTCCCCCAGGATTGGGGGAGAGGTTTACCCGCCGCTGGCGGCGCCGGAGGCGACCAGGGGTTGGGGTGAGGGGGAGCGAACAGTCAATACTATTTCGAGACGATTAATATATAATGGATCTCCTCTTATGTTATCCAGCATCTCTTCATAATCTCGATGGGGTAACTCATGCAGGCCACCTATGACATCACTTTGAAGATCAAGCGCTATGACCCGGATACCCGTAAGCGCTGGAATCAGGATTACACGTTGAAGGCAGGGAGGATCCTCCGTTTTACCGACCTTTTTCGAAAGATCAACAATGAATCAGACCCCACCCTGGCCTGGAACTCGTCTTGCGAGCATGCCCAGTGCGGCACCTGTGCCGTGAAGATCAACGGAAAGCCGATGCTTGCATGCGAACTGCTTGTTGAAAATGCGGTGCATCATTTTGAGACCTCCGTCTTTCAGGTGGAGCCTATTCCCGTTGGCCCGGTAGTTCGTGACCTCGTGGTTGATTTAGAGAAGGCCTATGAAAAGATTCACAAAGCCAAGCCTTACATCATCGAGCCGAAGGAGAAACAAGACCAGGAAAATGAATACCCGATTTCTCCGCGAGAGATTGAGTATTACGTGGACGCGACCCGTTGTATCAATTGCTTCTGTTGTGCTGCCGCCTGTATGAGCAGCCCCAAAAGCTTCCTCGGGCCTAATGCGGTCATGGCAAGCATCATAAGACTCATGGATCCCAGGGAAAATGCCAAAGAAGAGAGGTTGAAGCTCCTTTATAGTGAGGAGGGCATCTACCGTTGTCATACATCCAAGGCCTGTTCATTCGTCTGCCCGAAAGAGATTGACGTGGCGCATTTCATAGCGCTGGCAAAGGAAGGCAGGTTCAAACCCTTGTGAGGCAGTCGGAAAAGACCGGTCCGTTGGGTTGTCCTCATCTGAGGTCAAGACAGGGAAAAAGCGTGCGGGATCAGTCGCGGGTTTCATTTTTTGCCAGTGAAAGTAAGCGGCGCGCGCGTTCAAACACCGGCAGATCGATCATCTCACCGTTGAGGGCCACGGCGCCCTTTCCGGATCTTTCGCCCTCTTCATAGGCCGAAACAACGGCACGAGCCTTGGAAAGCTCTTCTTTCGAGGGTGAGAGTAGTTCATTGACCACCGCCACCTGTTTTGGGTGAATGAGCTGTTTTCCACGGAAGCCCATGCGCCGTCCCGCCAGCGTATTGGCGATGAGCCCCTGTTCATTGTTTACGTCGGGAAAGACCATATCAATGGCCTGGACTTCGGCAGCCCGTGCAGCCACGGCAATCCTCTGGCGGGCATAGTTCAGCTCCTCTGCGTTTTCCGTTCGCGTGATGTCGAGGTCCAGTGCATAATCCTCGCCTCCCAAGGCCACGCCCACGATCCTTTTGCTGGCTTTCAGGATCTCATATACGTGAACCAGCCCGAGGGCACTTTCAATGCTGACGATGAGCCCCAGGGAGCCGGCATTCAAGCCTCGTCTCTTCTCCGCCTCCTTCAGGAGTGTATCCACAACGGGAATTTGACGGGGCGATTCGATCTTCGGCACGCTGATCCCCGTGAGAGGGGCGTCGGCAACGGAGAAAAGATCATCGACGAACTGGTCGGTTCCAATGCCATTTACGCGTACAAAGATGGCCGCATGGGTCCTTCGGCGAATATCCGGCAGGGCCTTGGATACCATCCCCCTTGCTCTGTCCTTTTCAGCAAGGGGAACAGAGTCTTCCAGGTCCAGGATATAGGCGTCGGCACCCCGCTCCGGCGCCTTGGCCAGCATCTGCTCCTGAATGCCGGGCACGTACAGGTAGGTGCGAAACATTTTCATGTGAATCCTCCATCTATTGTCATCATTCAGTGTT
>JAZDGZ010000537.1:0-11536 GCA_043806375.1 Pseudomonadota bacterium
GTCGCCTGTCGGCCAGCCGGTCATTCTGAGGGGTGATCCTTTTGTCCCGGGCCCTTTCTATTTCAACGTCGGCCACGCCCACTCCCGTCTCCTCTTCCCCCATCCTCTCCAGGATCTGCCCGCGATAGTCCAGAATCTGGCTCCCGCCGGTAAAAACCAGGGGCTTCTTGCCGCCCCTGGCCTCGGTCCCTATCCGGTTTGCGGTGGCTGAATAGACCCCGTTTTCCAGGGAACGGGTCACCATGGCCCGCTGGCCATGAGGAAGGACGAGATTTGCGGGGTGACAGATGATATCTGCCCCCAGGAGTGCCAGGGCCCTGGCGCATTCAGGGAACAGCCAGTCAAAGCAGATCATGATGCCGACACGGGCCTCCCCGAGATCAAAGACCCTAAAACCCGTGTTTCCGGGATCGAAAAGCCCTTTTTCCTCCCCAAACAGATGGGCCTTGCGATAGGTGCCGATGTAACCCTGTGGGCCGGTGATAACAGCCGAGTTATAGCATTTTGCCCCTTCCCTTTCGGCCAACCCAAATACCAGATAAGCCCCGAGGGAATGGGAAACCCCTTGAAACGCCTGGGTCGTCTTCCCTGAAGGAATCTCTTCGGCAAGCGTCTCCACTTCTTTCCGTGAGAGAAACTGGTATCCGGTGTTAAAGAGTTCGGGCAGGACCATCAGATCCGCCTCCACTCCCTTCAGGGCTTGAACCGCCTCCGCAATATTCCTTTCAACCTCACCAAACCGGGGATAGTTTTGGTAGATCCCGATCCTCATCTCACACCTCATTCTGAAAAGAGATTGGCGGCCAGAGCCTCAACTCAGGCTTGCCAACGTTCCTGTCCAAAAACGGTTTTGCCATGTTGCAGGGGAATGGGGGACTCTTTTCAAAAACGAGAGGGACCCGGGAAAGGCTATGCAGCGTCTCTTCAGGTCTCAAAAGAGGTCGTCATCTTCATCGCCCGCCCTCGGCATCTGACCATGCTCCTGAAGATACTTCTGGAGCAGTTCACTCTCTCTCTTGGAGTACATCTTGTCGAGTTCGTACTCGAAGGAAGAGGCCTTTACGTTTTCGTCCAACGCCATGAGGAGTTCTTTCTTGAGGTTGGCCGTCCCTTTGATGACCAGGACCTGATGGTCCTCATCATAAAGCTGGAAGACACCCTCTTCTTTCGGAATCTGATCGACGTTTTCCTGGTTAAAGGCAAGCACTTTCTCGGGCGGCGACGGATTGCATCCCATAAACAGACGCAGATCGCACTGGAGGCAACGCCTTGCCTCTTTGACGGCCTGTTCTTCAGCATATCCCAGGGAGACCTCTTGGAACCCCTGGTGTCTTGCCTGCATCTCAAGATCGGGTACCTTTTCCCGGGTCCATGAGGCAAACCCCTCATCACGTCCGAGGTGCTGCATCGGCATCCCTCTTTCAAAAAGGATCTCCTCGATATCACCGGTGCCCCCCAAGGCCTTGTCGATGGAGGATGCCGCTTTTCTTCCCGCAGCAATGGCATGGATAATAGCCCCGGGCACAGCTGCCGCGTCCCCGCCCGCGTAAACGCCCTTCATGCCTGTTTCAAGGGTTGCCCCATCCACTATGACCAGGCCGCCTTTTACCTTCACAGAGCCGTTGGCCTCAAAAAAGGAAAGGTCGGATGCCTGTCCGATGGCCAGTATCACCTGATGACCCTCGACCGTCTCTTGGGTGTCGTCAAATAAGGGGTTGAAAATGCATTGATCATCAAATACGGATACACAATGGACCAGCTCAATGCCCTTGATCTGGCCGTTGTCGCTCAAAATCCGGTGGGGGTCCCAGGAGTTCATCAGCCTGACGCCTTCGGAAAGAGCGCCCTCTACCTCCCATTCATGGGCCGGCATCTCCTCCCTCTTTTCAAGGCAGGCCATGGTCACATCACTCGCCCCGCACCTCAGGGCTGTGAGGGCCACATCAACGGCCACGTTGCCCCCGCCGATCACAATAACCTCGTCTTTGAGACGAACGTCCTCTCCATCGGCGACTTGGACGAGGAAATCGACGCCCCATAGGACGCCCGGCAGTTCCGATCCCTCGAGTGGGATACGTCGGCTCAGCTGAGCGCCCGGCGCCAGAAAAATGGCTTCGAAGCCGTCTTCTTTCAGTTCCTCCAGGGTAAAATCCTTGCCGAGCGTATGATTTGCCTTAAACTCGACGCCGAGCTGAAAGATCTCTCCAACCTCTCTGTCCATGAGATCTTCCGGAAGGCGATATTTGGGAATGCCATACCGCATCATGCCGCCTGCCTTGGTCCGCGCGTCGAATACCGTGACGCCATGTCCCTGCTTCCTCAGATAAAACGCGGCTGAGAGTCCTGCGGGGCCGGCCCCGACAACGGCCACTTTTTTCCCTGTATCAGTGCCCACCCTGGTGTTCTTTTTCCAGAGCCCTCCATCGCCGTCAGCGGCGTAGCGTTTCAGGGCGCATATCGAGATGGGTTCATTCACCTCTCCGCGCCGGCATGCCTCCTCGCAGGGATGGATACATACCCTTCCCAGAACCCCGGGAAAGGGCACCCTCTCCCGAATCACGGCATTGGCCTCATCTCTTTTTCCAGCTGCGACGAGTCTTAGATAAGCCGGGACGTCGATGTGGGCGGGACAGGCCTCCTTACAAGGAACGAGGTCCTCCTCCTTTTTCCCCGGCCGCACCGATTTATCCATAAGGGCGCCGGTAGGACAGACCTCCACACAGGCCGTACAGAATTTACATCCCGACTCCTTCAGGGTCGGGCCAAGGGACCCGACCTGGACCAGACCGTTCTGATCGCGCACAAAGCCGATGGCCTCAACGCCCCTCAGGTCCCGGCAGGCCCGCACACATCGGCTGCAGCCGATACATAGGTTGTAGTCCCAGACAAAAAGGGGATGATTGTCGAGAATGGGAAGATTCGTGGGCACCCATTTAGGGGTATTGGGAGAAATGCCGACATAATTTGCCACGTCCTGGAATTCGCAGTGGCCGAATTGCGTACAGCACCTCTCATTTTCCGGGACATTGGACAAGCACTGGCTGCGGCTGCACCCTTCCTGCTGGGCACAGGTCAGACAGGCATGCCGATGTCGCATAAGGATGGGGCTCAAATTCTCCTGTCTCCTGGCCCTGATCCGGTCATTGTCGGTAATGACGACCAATCCCGAACTTGCCTCTGTGGCGCAGGACCTGACGGGTTCAGATTCCCCTTCAACCGCGACGACACACAGGCCGCACCCCTTCGCCGCCTCACCGGGCGTTGCATCCTCGATCTTTCGGTCACCCTGAAAGACCGCCTCTGCCGCCCGGCTTCCCTCGCTCGGCGGCAGATCCGGATGGTAGCAGATCCTTGGAATATATACCCCGGCCACTCGGGCCGCCTCCAGAATCGTGGTCCCTGCAGGGACTTCCACGGCCTGGCCGTCAATGGTCAATCTTAAAGTCTCCATTGCTTGTGAAGTCTCTCAGACAGGCCTTCGGGTCCTCTCAAAGGCCAACATATTGGAATCTCCCTCCATGGGATTTCGATGGATGGTTTACGAGAGCGCCATGCCCCTTTAGAGAAACGATGACAGTTACCAACAATGGGAAATCGCCCCAGCCTTACATGCCGTCACACAAGGAAGGGGTGGCCTGTCTTTCGTGGGCTTACAGGGGCTACACTCATATTTGAGTTTCTTCTTCTTTTCGCCCGAGACTATCGCTACAGGATCTTCTCGAAGAGGATCGTTCGGGTCTTCATCAAGCACGAGGAAGATATCGGCAGGACAGGCCGTCACACAGTCCCCGCAGCCGTTGCACAGTTCCGTGTCAAAAGTGATAAAATAATCGCCTGAGCCGTCTTTGTACCCATAGTTCGCTAGCATCAATAAACCTCCATTCGAATCTCTAAGATAGGCGTATATAACACGGATCTCTTGAAGATTCAACTCGCCCGCGGAGGCGATCAAGTCTGGAATAAAGACCGGCCCCTGAATCTCTCCTTCCAAGCGAATGCTCCTATTGCCTCCCTTTGCCTTTCTGGCAGAGGGCAAAACCAAACAGGGCAGCGCCTACGGCCCCTGCGATCTGGGTATCCCACTTGGTCTTTGCAGGCTTAAGCCCGACCATCGGAATCAACCGATCAATCACGCCCCTGTTCTTAGCCATCCCCCCGGTGATCGCAAATTCCGGGGTCACACCAATTCTTTCCACGAGTGAGAAGATTCTCTCTGCCATTGCCCTGCAATATGCGGCGAGTACCTCTTCCGTGGTCCATCCCGTGCGCAGGAGGCCGGTCGCCTCGGACTTGGCATATACCACACAGGTGCTGGAAACCGCTTCAGGTTCCTTCTCTGCCTTGAAAGACCTCTCGCCCACTTCGGTAATGGGAACCCCCAGAAGGTCTGCAAAGACCTCCATGCCGCGACCTGTTCCTGCGGCGCACTTGTCGTTCATCAGGAAGTTGGTCACCTTGCCCTTTTCGTCGCACTGGATGGCCTTGATATCCTGCCCGCCCACATCCAGGACGGTACGAACGTCCGGACCGTAAATGAAGTTGGCCCCCCGGGCGTGACACGAGATCTCGGTAATGGATCGGTCGGCCATAGGAACGTTGACACGGCCGTAACCGGTCCCTATGCAGTAGTCGACTCTCTCTTCAGTCATGTCGGTCGTTTCCAGGGCAAAATTGAGGGCGTTTCTGGCGCTGTTCGGGCTATCCGATCCGGTACGCATGTTCCCATAAGCATAGATCTCTCCATCGGCCGCCACAACAGCCTGGGAACTGACGGAACCTACGTCGATGCCCACGGTGATGTATTTCGCCTTCTTCCAGTCTACATCCGGATTCACCCAGTTGGTTTCGGTCCACCTCCAGAATTCTTGTTTTTTTTCCTCAGCCATTTCTATATCCTCATCCTCCAATAATCGTTATCGGCTTTTTCTTGTTGTTTACCGCCGGCCCCGTCGACCCATGGCCATGAACGAGCGGATATTAAGCCTCGTCCGCAGCCGCAACGGCTGCACCCACCGCCATGCCGTACTCGGGAACATCAGGAATATAAAGCTTTTGCAGATCAAGTTGGCGTCTCATGGCCTCCACGAAGCCAGGGTTATAGGCCACACCACCCATCATCACCACATCCTCATTCACGCCGATACGGCGAACCATCGACACGATACGACTGGCCGTGGCATCATGAATGGCCTTGCTGATATCCTGCTTCTCCGTCTTTGCGTGAATCAGCCCAACCACCTCAGATTCGGCAAAGATCGCGCATTGGGCATTCATGGGGATCTCCTTGCTGGATTTTAGGGCCAGCGGACCGATCTCCTCAAGGCTGGTTTCGAGGGCTCGTCCCATGGCCTCTATAAAGGCGCCGGCCCCGGCAGCGCATTTTTCATTGATGGCAAAATCGACGGCGTTTCCATTCTCATCCAGCTTCGCGGCCCTGCCTTCTTCGGCGCCTACATCCGCCACCGTCCTCGCGTTAGGGAAGAAAAAATGGGCCCCTTTACCCATGGCCTTGATGTCGTTCACCTTCCCCTGGATATTCTTGATGGCGTCCTTGCCCGAACCGGTCCCATAGGTCCTTTCAATATCGCCTGCCGAAATACCGGCCTCCTTGAGGGCCGTCTCCCATGATTGAGTGCTCGCCTTGCCCTGATCGAAACCGGTGGGCATCTTGCCTTTTCCGATGATCTTTCCATCTTTCATGATGACGGTCTTGGTGTTTTTCGCACCACAATCTATTCCTGCAGTGATCATTTTCTATCGCCTCCTTGAAATCCATTCATATTGACGATCGTCGCTTGACTTAGCGGCAATTTCATTTCCTCTCTGGACTCCTTCATTGTCGGCAAAGTCAGGGTGCGACTTCCGGAGGGTTCCGAAGACATACAAGGCATAGATGCTCTTTTCGTCCAGGGGGGCGGGAACGGACCTGTTCAACATGCACACCTGGGCCCATTTGTGGATAGACCGGATGTCGTTTCACGCGGCCTTTAAAATGGCTCCTCACAAGAATTTGTGGGCGAGAAAAGATATCTGATGATCGCGCTTAAAAAGGGTTGGGATATCTTTTCTTAATGACTGTCGAAGATCCCGCTGAATTCTAGCGGGGCTGGGAAGGCGCCGTCTTTTCTTTGTCACGGCCTACGGGGTTAAACAAAATCCCTACAGAGCCCTGGCAGGCTGCTGAAAAACACCCATCTCCCCGTGAAGAACGATCAATCAAGGATCTTTCGAAGGTTGATGAAGTCGCTTCTATCGAAGCCGAGGGTCTTAAAAAACGACAATAAATCTGTAGAATCCCAACTTACCGATGTAAAGACATGGGTAATGCCTTTTCCCTTGTAAACCTTGAATATCTTCTCGGCAAGACTCCTCCCAATACCCTGCCCCATGAACTTGGGATCAACCCCAAACATGGCTATCCAGGCCGATTTATCGATTCCAAAATTGCCTGAGGCGATATAGCTGATCATATACCCCACGACCTTGTCGTCCTGTTCAGCCACGAAACTCGCATCACCCGACCGACTCACCTCCTCGTCGACGATTCTATTATAATCAAGCGTGGACCGAGCCTTGGTGATGGCGGCATCAATCCTGCTCATGTCCCCGGCATCCCCTTTTTTCAACTTTCTTATCCGGATCTTACTCACAGCACTGTTTCCTCTCAGACAAAGGTACCATGACTTTGACTAATCTATCCTTATAATCTTGACGTGATGATCAACCCAGTCCGGCGGAAGATAGACCCTGCCGCTGTTCCCGCTCAAACGGACCTTTTTTTCGATCATCTCCTCGCCATACACCTCAAACTTGACCTTTCCCCCAGAGATAAAGACGGCAGAATACCTTTCATTCTTAGATTTTTTTTCCGTAGGCACCTTAAAACCCTCTCCTCAAGGAATAACGATTGATCCGCAATGGATCGCTTATCTCGTAGATCGTAACCCTCCCAGCCAATAAATGATCCACCATCTCAGGCACCCCAAAGACAGGCTTAACTTCCTGCTTTTTATATTAAATTCAAAATGTTAAGATCTATCGTGAGATTCACAATATAATTACATTTTAGCTACAACGTAACTATAAGGAAAAAACTGAAATGATGTCAAGGAAAAAATTTAGGCGCTTCCGAAAAATTTGAAGGGATCACCTCTCGGTCCTGCGATCTCGGCCGGATGCCCCACCCCGGAACTCTTTCTTACGCGGGAGTTCTTTCCCCCACAGGGGGAGAATTGGAAAGGGAAGGTTTTCTCTTGACCCTTTTCATGTCCTGATTTACTAGATCTCTTGAGAATCACAGACAGATCACAAGGGAACCGGATTGCCTGAAATGAGAGATAAAACTGCCGGCCTGCTTCAGATTCATCTCGCCGTTCTCCTCTTCGGACTCGCCGGGCTGTTCGGCAAGTTCCTATCCCTTTCCCCCTTCGTGATCGTCTTGGGACGGACCTTCTTTGCCTCCCTCACCCTTGGGCTGGCCCTGTTTCTCACAGGCCGTTCGTCCCGTGTTCGCTCCGGAACCGATCTTGTCGTCTTTCTGCTCCTGGGCGGGGTGCTGGCCCTTCACTGGACGACTTTCTTTCACTCCATCCAGGTTTCGACCGTAGCTGTAGGCCTGGTCACATTTTCCACCTTCCCTGTCTTCGTAACCTTTATGGAACCCTATTTTTTCAAAGAGAGTCTCAGGGGCTTTGACATCTTCACGGCGGCCCTTGTGTTTTTCGGGGTCCTGTTGGTCATTCCCGCCTTTGATTTCGGTCACAGGGTGACGCAGGGAGCCTTCTGGGGCATCCTCTCGGGTCTCACCTTCGCCATATTGTCTCTCATCAACCGCAGGTACGTGAAGACCTATTCCTCCTTGGTCGTCGCGTTTTACCAGAACCTGCTTGCATTCCTCCTCCTGTTGCCTTTTTTGCCGATTGGCTCATGGGCCTTTTCCCTCAAAGACCTGCTGTTCCTGGCCTTCCTGGGCCTCTTCTGCACGGCCCTAGCCCATGCCCTTTTCATCAAGTCCTTAGGCCGCATACGGGCTCAGCTGGCCAGCATCACTGCCTGCCTCGAGCCTGTTTACGGGGTTCTGTTCGCCTTCCTCTTACTTGGGGAAAAACCGGGTGCCAGGACCGTCCTGGGAGGCCTGGTCATCCTGGGGACCTCCGTCCTCGCAAGCGCCAGACGGAAAGCTGATGTCGTGGAGGGCGCCCGTGAAGAATGAGGGCAAATAAAAAAAGGCGAACATCGCAGAAAACTCCTCCGCGATATCCGCCTTCACCGCGATCTCAAAAAGGGCCCCTGATCCGGGCAATGGAGATTTTTCCTTTTTTCGGTAAGAGACGGATCTCCAGTCCCGAACCTTTGATACTTTTTACTAAGCCGTCACCTTTAGTGTCAGAAAGATGGTGGCCCCCCGGCGTTTGACCAGCAGCAGAATGGTATCGCCCGCCTTGTAGGTTTCCAGTTTTCGATTAAATTCTTCAACATTCTTCATGGGGGCCTGATCCACCTCCAGAATAACGTCCCCCGCACTCAACCCCGCCTCAGCGGCCGGGGTGTTTTCTTCCACCTGCACCACGACGACACCGCCCGTTTCGGCGAGCCCCAACTCCTTGGTCACTTCGGGCGTAATCTCCTCCACCGTCATGCCGAGTCTTGGTTTGGCCTCGCTCACGATCGGAGCCTCCTCCTCTTCCTTGAGCTCTCCTAACTTTACCTGTAAAGACTTCCTTTCTCCCTTTCGAATGACTTCGACAGCCACGACCTTACCCACAGGCGTCGATGCGACCATGTAGGGAAGATCCGCCGTCTCCTTGACCTCTTTCCCGTTAAAGGAGACGATAACATCTCCTCTTTTTATCCCTGCCTTCTCGGCGGGTCCGCCCGCTGTGGCATCCGCCACCAGGGCGCCTTTGTCATCCTTTAACTTGAGCTTTTCCTTGATTTCAGGCGTTATCTTCTGGATCATCACGCCCAGCCAACCCCTGATGACCTTCCCTTTTTTGAGCTGGGGAAGAAGGTCCTTGGCCATATTTACGGGTATGGCAAAGCCGATACCGATGCTGCCGCCACTCTGGGAAAAGATGGCGGCATTGATACCGATCACTTCGCCTGATGTATTGAGGAGCGGTCCCCCGCTGTTTCCGGGGTTAATGGATGCGTCGGTCTGGATGAAGTTGTCATAAGACCCTGCGCCGATCTGCCGGTACTTGGCGCTCACAATGCCGGCCGTGACCGTGTTACCCAGGCCAAAGGGATTTCCAATGGCCACCACCCACTCCCCAACCTCAAGTTTATCTGAATCGCCGAGCGGCAGCGGCACGAGGGCCCTGTCAGGATCGATCTTGATGAGGGCCAGATCGGTCTTGGGATCGCGGCCGATGAGCTTGGCCGAAAATTCACGCTCATCGGCCAGCTTAACCTTGATCTCATCGGCCTTTTCGACCACATGGTTATTGGTGATGATGTATCCCTCTTTATCGATGACGAAACCGGTGCCCAGACTCTGCTGCTTGAAATCTCTGGGCATCTGGTCCTTAAAAAAGCGGTCGAAAAAGTCCCTGAAAGGATCGTTCGGACCATAAGGTGAGGGCACTTGCCCCCGTCCTTTAACCACCTTCACCGTGCTGATGTTGACCACCGATTGACTGGCCTGCTTGGCGAGATGAGAAAAAGATCCTGGCACACCCGACGTCCCGGGGCCTGCTTGGGCCATCGGAGCCGGGACCGAAGCGAGCAGAGAGGCCGCAGCAACCCCGGCGATCAAGCAAACCAGAGTCCATCCGATAAATCCCGTTTTTCTCCAACTGGGCATATAGATCTTCATCCTTTTCCCCTTTCCTCCTCAGGTGCCTTCACGAGAAAGGCAGATAAATTAATTGGACGGAAACCTCAGGGCTGAGTTCAAAGGTTTCCAAATTCATTAGGGTAATATAGACATTGAATTTCAAGATTCAATAAGTGAAAAAGGGAGGGAATCTAAACCGTTTGAAATCTGGGCAGTCAAATATGTTCTTACTGGGTAACAGTTGGGAGATGTTTTGCAGAGGTTATATTCTTGGGATATGAGATAGAATACCGGATTTGTAAATAGGTTGGGGATCTCAATCTCATTTCAAGGTAAGTCACTGGAAACCTATCCTTTGCAGAGGAAGCGATCCCTTTCCCTGGAAACGAGTCCCCGCTTCATCAGATACTGGAGATGCTTCTCCATCATGGCGCGCTCGGATAGGCTGAGGTCCCAGACGCCCGCCAGGGTCTTGTTGGGACCGTAGATGATGCCTTTCTCCGTGATCTCCTCAAGTGTGCGGGGGCCTTCCCGAAGGAACTCCACGAGGGATTCCTCCCGCCGGTCAATGGATTCCAGATACCGTTCTATGTGGGCCGGGTCTCCGTCATAGATCCCCTTGCCGTGGCCGGTGAGATAGGTCTCGCAGGGGTAGCTTTTCAGACGGTTCAGGGAGGAGATCGTGTCTTCGATGCTCGAAAGCACGTCCCCATAATAGGGACCTGCTTTGACCAAGTCCAGATCCCCCAGGAAAAGGATGCCTTCGTGGGGGAAATAAAAACAGAGGTGGCCGGGTGTATGGCCGGGCGTGTGAATGATTTCCATCTCCACCTCACCCAGTTCGATGACCTCGCGGTCACGCAACAATCGGTCCGGCTTGCGTGGTTCGTAGTGGCAGTCGTTCAGCAAGAAGTCGATCCAGCTTTGGCGCACCGCCTCGTCCGACTTCCCATAGCAGTCGACGAGGTTTTCCGCCGCCTCGAAGGCGTGGGCATCCGCTTCGTGGACCCAGAAGGCCGAAGACCGGAAATGGTAGTTGTAGAGAAGGTGATCCTCATGGCCATGGGAATTGACCAGGACGTGCACCGGTTTGTCCTGCTGGATCCTGATGAGCTTGTCTTCGTCACTCGCCGCATCGATCACCACCCGTGTGCGGTCGTCCACGAAGAGGCTGTGACACTGCGGATATTTCCCTCCGCGAATGAATTTGATACTGCCTTTTTCAAAGTCGAACATCGCCCTGCTCCCGGAATTTGCATGCCTTGAAATAGCATACCCGTCCCACCTTTGCAAGGGTGCGAGCCCAGCCCTGATCCACCATCAAGGCATTCACCTCCTGAACCTTCTCTGTTCGCCTCTCGAGATGTACCTAAAACATCATGATGTTGATTCCGGCTTGATACACAATGGCGAATCCCGTATAGTCTGAGCCCGAAGAAGGAAGTTCTTATCACCTCAGCGGGATAGTATCATGCCACGTGAAGGCATGTGTGCCAAGGTATTGAAAAGTGAGAATAAAATGCGGAGATACGATCTTGATAGTTGATTAATTGTCCTCCCGATCTATATTTAATAAAGACCTATTACTTTGAAATCAATCCAAACTAGAGGGGACGGAAAAATCCCGAATGGAAAGTTATAGAGTGATCCGTTGTGAAAATGGGCTCTGCCGGAACGCCGATCATGAGTTGATTCAGGAGGAGCCGCTTTTAATCCGTGTTGATGACAAGCCCTATTCTGTTGTTATGCGGACGCCTC
>JAZDGZ010000538.1:0-2265 GCA_043806375.1 Pseudomonadota bacterium
AGCAGGATGAGACTCAATATCCCGCACCCTACGGCAACCACATAGACAAAGGGGAATTTCGGGATCCAGAGGTCCTGGGAGACCTCTCCCGAGGCCTTCATCCGAACCGCATAGGCGACGCCGGACCAGGTGATCAGGCCGCAGAGCAAGAAACAGATCCCCTGGGTGATCGCATCGGCCAACGCCTGTGCCTGCTCCCCGAACCGGCCCATGATGAGATCCACCTTGACGTGGCCTTCGGCGACCTCGGTCTGGGCCAGGGAGAAAAAGATGAGGATCACCAGCATGTACTCGGTAAGCTCAACGGATCCCAGGATGGCGTTGCTGAAGACCTTTCTCATAAAGACGTCGATGACGGTCAGCCCCATCATGAAAAACAGGATCACCGTGGCCACCCGGCTCATAAGCTTGCTGAGGGGATAGACCCATTTCCCGATGCCCTTACTCAAGCGCCCTGTGCTCATAAAAGACCCCCGATTTTCAAACCGAGCCCAAGAGGCTGCCCGACAACCCAAAATTCCTCTCCCCCTCGAGGGGGAGAGGCTGGGTGAGGGGGTGTGAATTCAAGGGCTTACACCCTCACCCCGACCCTCTCTCTCAAGGGAGAGGGAGTTATCGGACTGCCTGTCTACGGTTCTTTGCTCGATATTCAATGTTTTTTGTAGAGGGTTAGGTCGGGCACCAAGGAGTGGGGACCGACCCCAAGACTGACAACAGCTTCGCGGAACCCTATCTGTTTTTGTCAGCGAACTTGTGGGCAGTATCCAGTATCTCCTGGGCGGGGATTCCTTTCTTGGAGATCTCCGCTGCCCAGTCGTTTTCCATGCTGCGCAATCTGGCAATGCAATTTTTTCTCTCAGCGTCCGGCATTTTGAAGATCGTCGTCTTACCCAATGCCCTGATCTCCTTGGCCGTGTCTACATCATGATCATCGTAGACCTGAGCGGCATGGATGCCCCACTCCTTTCCCGATGCCTTTTCAAGGGCCTGCTTTGCATAATCGGGCAGGGAGGCGAATTTCCCCTTGTTCATGACCACGGCCATGGGAGAAATATAGACGTCGGCCTCGGTGATGTGTTTCACCAGGTCGAAGAGCCTGAAGTCCTTGACGGCGCTGAAGGGCGTCAGCATGCCGTCGATCACCCCCTTCTCCAGGGCGACGGTCAGCTCGGAGATGGGCATGCCGACGGGTGTCGAGCCGAGGAGCTTGAATGCCTTGCTCATGTATGCGGAAGGTGCCCGCATCTTCATGCCCTTGAAAGCGTCCGCGGTATGCATGGGCTTGCTCACGGACTGAAACTGGCCCGGTCCGCAGGAATAGAACCACAAGACTTTGTAGTCCTTGAAATCCTCGGCAAAATACTGATCGGCCATATCATAGATCGTCCTGGTGGCGTGTACGGCGCTGTTGAAGAAGAAGGGAAGATCCAGCGCGGATATTCGCTCGAAACGACCTGTCGAGTAGGAGGGTATGATAAAGGCGATGTCCGTGATGCCGGTCTTGACCGCGTCTGGGAGCTGATTCGGCGCTCCAAGGGCCCCTCCGGGGTATATCTTGACGGCGACCTTCCCCCCCGTCAGTTCCTGCACCCTCTTGGCAAAGGGTTCAAAGGACTTCTGGTGTTGAATGTGCATAGGGGACATGAAATGGGCGAATTTCAGTTCAATGTCGGCACATGCAGCCCGATCGGCTGCCAGCAAGCCATAACCAAACAGAAAGATGCAAGCGAAAAATCCAAAAAATAGTCTCTTCATTTTACCCCTCCTTCTTTCTTGTTGATGGTTGATCATTGCGGTTCACATGGTCTTCCTTATATCACAAATAGGGCCGATTTCAGGGGATCACTGTTTTGCAGCCTCCTTATTATTGACGGCTTCGTAAAAAGTCGTATTCGATGAATCTGTCATTTCGACTGCAAGGAGAAATCTTGTGTTTTCATCGCGTTACATTGGCAAGATTTCTCGCTTCGCTCGAAATGACAGGTTGTTGAGACTTTTTACGAGACGGTTAATAACTCGCTTTCTTGGTCAACCCTTGTGCCCCTTCTCGTGCCCTCGGAAGGCCTTCAGCCTTTCCTTCACCTCGAGGATATCCTGGATGACAAGCCTTTCCGCCTCCTCAGACCGCCTTTCTGCAATGACCCGGAAAATCTCCCGGTGAAGCGCAAAGAACCCTCTTTCCAGGTCGAGGTCCAGAAAATCGAGGGAGCTTTCCCAAAGCAGCTCAAAGACCGATTCCAGGAGGATCGAAAAGACGGGATTCCC
>JAZDGZ010000539.1:0-12117 GCA_043806375.1 Pseudomonadota bacterium
ATGAATGAAATATCGGCCTTTGACCTAGAGCGGATGAAATCGGAACTCCTGAAGGAAGGGCTGGCGCCGGCGACGGTCAAACATTGCCTTGTCTTGCTTCGGCAGATTTACAACAAGGCTTTCTCTTGGAATTTATACAAGGGCGGAAATCCCGTCAAAGGCGTTAAGATGCCTGTCGTACAAAACCAGAGAACGCGCTTTTTAAGCCATGAGGAAGCCACCACACTCTTAAAGGAACTCTCTGCCATGCAGACCCCTGCCCTTCACGATATGGCCTTGCTAAGTCTTCATACGGGCCTCAGAGCGGGTGAAATTTTCAATCTCAGGGGTTATGACCTGGACTTTCAGAATGACCTTATCAGGATCACGGACCCCAAGAATAAGATCACCCGGCACGCATACATGATCGGGCACCTCAAGGAAATGATGGAAAGGCGGAAACCTGATACACCGGAAGGACTTGTCTTTTCAGATAGGAACGGAAAAAAAATTGCAAACATATCCAAACGATTTAGGGAAGTGGTCAAAACGTTAGGGCTCAACGACGGAGTGACGGACAGGCGGCAGGCAGTGAGTTTTCACACGCTACGGCACACATATGCCTCATGGCTGGCCTTACAAGGGGAATCGCTTATCACCATTCGGGATATGCTTGGTCATAGGACTACGGCCATGACAGAGCGTTACAGTCACTTGATACCGGACCATAAAAAACGAGCGGCGGCAAGGCTGGAGACGGACTTTAACGGACATGGGAAGGTTATCAAGATCGAGGAGGCGGAGGCATAAAAAAATGAATAATTCAGATTCTGTATATAAAAGACTCTTAAGCAGTTTCATGCTTCCGGCAATCGATTCAGATGATTGTCGTTTATTTACAGAAGAAGATCGAGACGGAATAAGATGGATTTTTTCACATACCCCAGAAGGGAAGACAAGAATCGCACCATCGAAAGAAAAAATTGAAGCCTTCATAGCTCATTTGGATCATTACTGCGAGGGCAAGAAGAGCCTCCTTGATCAACCTCAAAAAATAGACATTAGAGAAAAACGCGAAGATGTCTTAAAAAATAGCACTCATCTTCTGAAAGTCCTGAAGAAAATCGAGCGCGGCCAAATTATATTATGGCATGACGAAACCATGGATCATTTTGGCGCAGGGAGCGCGGGGAAAGACAGTGGGGGCGACTTTTTGTGTCAAATAATTCAAGATGCTTGGGATACAGTCGGACCCCTTCAAAAATTTATAAAAACCCTAAAAAGCTATCACGAACAGACAGAAACCAAACAGGTTGGAAGAAAAAAAGCAGATAGCGACAATTTTATCCAGCACCTGGCAGCAATCTATATCGAGCATATCGGAAAAAAGCCAACTACATATAAAAATGGCCCTTTTTACAGTGTAGTGCAACTAGTCCTTGAAAAATTCAAATTACCATCTGACGATCCTTCACGAGCAATTAAAGCGGCGCTTACAAAGATATGATTAGCATTTATTCATAATTGAGAACATCCATTTTTAACCGACAAAACCCACCTGGTATTTTTTCTTTTCGTCTTCTATATCATCAATTCTCACCTGATATCATGTCTCCAAAATCAACATAACGGAGGCATGACCCCATGGACAAGGTTTTAACTCCCAAAGACGTTATCGCGGCATACCCTATTTTAGCACGGTCCGAGGCCGTTTTAGCGAACTGGAGGAACCAGAGACGAGGTCCGAGGTTCTTCCGAGTATCTCGCAAAATTATCTACCGTGCTTCCGATATCGAGGCATTTCTTTTCAGGAATCCGGTATTGACCCGGGACAGCCTGGAAGAGTGCGCAAGATGACCGCAATGAGGATGAAAATAGCCATGTGTGCGCTTGCTGGGGCGGGTGTGGGTCTTCCTCCCCCGGCGGACTCCCTCGCCTTGGCAGGCGCACCTTTAGCCGGGGGAATCGGATGTGTACCTTTTCAACGATGAAGACCTGAACCGAAATCAGTTTTTCCGGTTCAACAAGAAGTTGGTGCTCAATATGACCTGGGGTTTTCTACCTTTGAATGCGCAAGCGGTCCTTCCCGTGCTCCTTGCCCATGCCAACGGCAAGGGCCAGGCGTGGCCTTCAGAGGAAACAATCTCCGCCTTATCGGGGTTGTCCCCAAAGACGGTAAGAAAAGGCATAAACGAGCTTCTGGCATTGCCAGGATTCAAGTTTGATTGGCAGATGACGGCGACCGGCCGCAAGTCCAAAAAATTCACCCTTCCGATGCCTACCAGTGACAACCGATTCACCGAAAATGACAAGTTCTTCTTCTTCCATAAGTTCATCCTTACCGGCGGAAATTGGAGGTTGCTCAAACCGATTGCTAAAGCCGTTTATCCGGTCCTCCGCACGTTCTCAGTATGGGACAGGGAAGAGGCGGAAGAAGCGGGCCTCGTCGACAATACCGACGGCGATTACAAAGACGCCTATGCTCAAAGGGAGTGGGAGTATTCGGAACTGGAACCGGGAATGATTGGTCGGTACGCGGGAATTGAGCGTGCTCGTGTATATGGCGCCTTGCGGAATCTTGAAGAGAGGAACCTTTTGGAGCGATGCGGCGAAAGGAGGAAAGTCTTTTTTATCCCCCCACAATATTACAAGCGGGCTTTCCTGAATGAGCAGCTTATGAAGTCTTTCGCGCATAGAAGGGAATCAGAAAATGGTTGAAGTGTGCTCAAACTACCGTTTCGGGTGTGCTCAAACTACCGATTGGCTGTGCTTTTTTTGCCCAAAAGTGTGCTCAAACTACCGACTAAGTAGGTTCTTAACAGGTTTAAGATTAATAGGGTTGAACAGGGCTTACAGGAAACCTGCAAGCGCGAGTGTCTCTCAAGAATTCAAAAAGGGGGAAACCGATGAACCAAGACTTTGAAAACAGATTGCGGGAGTTGGAGTTTCTGAGCGGGTGTGAAGAAAGCATCGAGGCTTTCAATGAGAAATACGAGGAACTTTTGAACGACGTGAAGGCCTTCCAAGGGCCAAGATATGAGAAGGTCTTAAAGCTGAAGGGGCTCCAAGTGAAGCAGGGCCTCTATCTCTGTTTTCTGTCGGAGATAACCAGAATTGAAGAAGGGATCGAGGAAGATGGGAATGCATAGACTACAGGGGGATAGGGGTGGGTCGAACATGGGAAAAAAGGAGAGAGAAGAGAGGCGACTATGCAAAAGGCCAGGTTGCTATCTTCGCTCTTTACGTCGTGGCGGGTATTGCCTATTTCATGCCGACGGTATTTCGGCTGTCACCGCCGATAAGGAATGGACCCGCCCACCGGTGAAAACCGGACCCACCTCATCGTTGCCCTGATGATTTTGCCCACCGATTTTTGGACCCACGGGATTGCCTGCCTTTTTCTCTAAGCCATTGAACGATTATAGGCCCACCTTTGCCATCAATACCTAATCGATTCGGGAACAGACCATCGAGCTTGGACAGCGCTGTCCAAAAGCATTCCGTACTTCGGCACACCATCCAGAATTTCCCCATGCAGAAACTTTGACAAGGGGAGTTCCGGGCAAGAAGCCTACCCACCTGAGCCGTTCATTCCTGAAACCAAAGCCATCATTACCATCATAAAATTGCTCCTCAATTTTATACAACGCAGCTTCGCTGCTATGAAAACAGGAGGTTATCAATCATGACTACCATAGGTTATGTCCGAGTATCAACAGAAGACCAGGCCAAAGAGGGAGTGAGTCTGGACAATCAGAAATCCAAGATAGTCGCCTACTGCCATTTGAAGGACTTGGATCTGTCAGAAATCATCGAGGATGCGGGTATCAGTGCCAAGAACCTGAAAAGGCCCGGCGTTCAAAAGGTTCTAAATCTTGCTCGTACAAAACAGGTCGATGCCATAGTCGTCTATAAACTGGACAGGATATTCAGATCCACGACGGACGCACTGGAGACAACCAAGTTGTTCGAGAAGTGGGGAGTGTCATTTCATTCCATCGAGGAGACACTGGACACGCACTCGGCAATGGGTAGGTTCTTTTTCACATTGACCGCCGCACTGGCAGAGATGGAAAGGCGCATAATAGGGGAGAGGACGAAGGCGGCGTTATCGCACAAGAGGTCTCGTAATGAGAAGACAGGAGGGGATGTCCCTTATGGATATGACCTTACCCCCGCCGGAATTTTGATAAAGAATGAGACCGAACAGGAGGTAATGCGGTTGATACGCAGGCTCAACAGGGACCGATACTCGCTCTGGAAGATATGCCGAGAGCTGGAACAGGCGGGACACTTGACCAAGAGAGAGAACCTGATATGGCACCCGCAAACAGTATCGGCAATCCTGAAAAGGCAGGACTGACAAGGGTTTCAACCATATCTGTCATAGATCGACCGATGGCAGGCAGTAAGGTTCTTATGGCGATGAATTTCTACGACAGGATTTATAGTCCGGATCGACCAACCGCAAAGAAGCTATTGGAAGGCCGGGCCTGACATCTCAACCCCGGCGGTTAACCAACTTGCCGCTTTGAGCGGCGAGTCCCGCGATGGAGAGGCTGAGGAGGGTCTTGCCATCCACAATCAGCCCCTTTCCGATCATTCCCCTTACCCTCTCGAGGCTCAAGCTTTCGACCGAGGAGATCTCTCTCTTGTCCAGCCTCTCCCCTATCCTTCTCAAACCGTGCCCTGTGTAAAGGTGAATCATTTCATTGGAGTACCCTATGGCCGGTGCATAGGTACAGACAAACCTGATCTCCTCCGCCTCATAGCCCGTCTCTTCAAGCAATTCTCGCCTTATGCATTCCTCAGGCCTTTCCCCGGGGTCCACCTTTCCTGCGGGTATCTCCAGGGTTTCTCTCCCGAGGGCGTACCTGAACTGCCGTACCATGATGATCTCCTGGTCGGAAATAAAGGGGAGGATGGCGGAGGCCTCTGGATGATCGATCTTAATGCGCCTCGTCAGACTCCCGTCTTCCAAAAGGACTTCGTCCAGGGCGACCAAAAAACTATGGGTGCGCAGGGTCCCGATGGTTTGAATTTTTTTCTCCATAGCTGCAGATGACCTTTTGACCTGTGATTGTTTCAAGCTCCTTTATCATTTCATCGCAGGGCGAGACCCTGTAACGATAGTGGGCGGCTATCAGAACTTCCTCTCCCTGCCCGGCATCCACCCTAAAAAGGACGGACGCTTCCCCCGGATATCTGAAGAAGATGTCCTTGAGCTCTTCCAGGTTGTTTTTTGAGATGACTTCCCGGGGGAGGTTGAGTTCGAGGGTCCTTATAGCGTTTTGTCTGACCTTATCGAGGGAATGGATCTCCTGTGAAATAACCTTGACGGTATTGTCATCAACTTCCGCCGTCCCTGTGATGAGCAGGGGCTCGTCGGTCTTCAGCAGGGGAGAGGTGTTGTTGAAGACATCCGGGAACACGATGACATCGAGGGAACCCGTTTGATCCTCCAAGGAGAGTATCGCCATTTTCTCACCACGCTTGGTCCTTTTTATCTTCAGGTTTTCTATGACGCCCGCCACCTTCACGGTCGCCCTGTCATTATTTGTGGAGAGGTCCTGAATCGTGCAGGTGGCAAAACGCTCCACTTCAACCTTGAACCTATCCAGGGGATGACCGGTAATATAGAAGCCCAACGATTCTTTTTCCTTACGCAGCTTTTCCCTTTCGTCCCACTCTTCAAGGTCGGGAAGCTCCGGGAGCCCGGGGGTCTCCGAACCCCCGTCGCTCAGGGATGAAAACATGTTCAACTGGTTTGGGTCCTGACTTGGACCGCTAAACCTGATAGCGTCATCAATGGAGGCGAAGAGCCTCGATCTTTCGATGCCCGTAAAATCAAAGGCCCCGCACTGAATGAGGCTTTCAAGGACCCGACGGTTCACCTTGGAGCCGTCCACCCTCTTGCAGAAATCCAGCAGGTCCCGGAAGGGTCCCCCCGCGGTTCTTTCCTCGATGACAGACTCGACAGCCTTCAGTCCAACGTTCTTGACCGCGGCCAGGCCGAAGCGGATAGAGCCCTCGACGACGGCGAAATCGGGCTGGCTTTCATTGAGATCAGGGGGCAGAATCCGAATGCCCATTTCGCGGCATTCAGCGATGTTCTTGATGGTTTTGTCCTGGTTGCCCATGTCTTGGGTGAGGAGGGCAGCCATAAACTGAACAGGATAATGGGCCTTCAGGTACGCGGTTTGGTAGGCAATCAGGGCGTAGGCAGCGGAATGGGATTTATTGAACCCGTAACCGCCGAATTTTTCTATAAGCATAAAGAGCCGTTGGGCCGTTTTTGCATCGACAGCATTCTCCTTAGCCCCTTTGAGAAACCGCTCCTTGTGTTTGGCCATGACCTCGGCCTTCTTTTTCCCGATGGCCTTCCTGAGTTCGTCAGCCTCTGCCAGGGTATATTTTGCCACGACCTGGGCAATCTTCATGACCTGTTCCTGGTAGAGGATGACGCCGTAGGTCTCCTTCAGAATGGGCTGTAGTTGGGGAAGGATATAGTTGATCTTTACCTTGCCATGCTTTCCCGCAATGAAATCCTCCACCATATTGCTTCCCAGGGGGCCCGGCCTGTAGAGGGCCACCAGGGCGATCACGTCTTCAAAGACCCCGGGTTTCAGCCGTCTGAGGAGCTCCTTCATGCCGGAGCTTTCCAGTTGGAAGACCCCTGTGGTTTTGCCTTCGCTGCAGAGTTGATAGGCCGCTTCGTCATCAAGAGGTATCTTGTCGATATCGATCTTGCGTCCCGTCGTCTTTTCAATCAGCGTGACAGCGTGTTTTATGACCGTCAGGGTTCTCAGGCCGAGGAAATCGAACTTGATGAGGCCCAGTTTCTCAATCTGATCCATCGTGAACTGGGTCATGACCTCATCATTGGTACCCTTGAAGAGAGGGAGATATTCGATGAGGGGTCTGTCTGAAATGACTACCCCGGAGGCGTGCGTCGAAGCATGTCTGGAAAGCCCTTCAAGGGAACGGGCGATAGCGAGGAGTTTGCGGTGGCGCGGCTCCCCATTCTCCATCTTTTTTAGTTCCGGCTCATCTTCCAAGGCCTTCTCGAGGGTGACACTCGGACCGAAGGGGATCAGTTTGGCTATCCGGTCTACCTCCCCGTAAGGGATGCCGAGCACCCGGCCCACATCCCTTATGGCGGCCTTCGCCTTCATGGTGCCGAAGGTGATGATCTGGCACACGTTTTCACGTCCGTATTTCTCGGCCACATACTTGATGACCTCTTCCCTTCCATTCATGCAAAAGTCGATGTCAATATCAGGCATGCTGATCCGATGAGGGTTGAGGAACCTTTCAAAGAGAAGGCCGTACCTAATGGGGTTAATGTTGGTTATCTGGAGACAGTACGCAACAAGCGAGCCGGCGGCCGATCCCCGTCCAGGCCCAACAGGAATATCGCTCCGGCGGGCATAGTCAATAAAGTCGGCCACGATCAAGAAATAGCCGGAAAACCCCATTTTGGTAATGATATCAAGCTCAAATTGGAGCCTTTCCCGGTACTCCTTCAAAGCCTCCGGCGTCAGAGGTCCGGATTCCTCCTCTTCCTGGGCAAGCCGTCGTTCAAGCCCCTCCTGCGCCTCCCTGGAAAGGATCTCCTCGAGACTTGTCTTGTCTGAGACCAGGAATACGGGATATTTGTAGCGGCCGAATTCCATCTCATAGGTGCAACGATTTGCTATTTGTACGGTATTCCCGAGGGCTTCGGTAAAATCGGCATCACCGAAGGTGGATTCCATCTCGCTCCGAGATTTGAAGAAAAACTCGTTTGTCGAGAATTTCAGCCGTTTAGGGTCGTCAACGGATTTGCCCGTCTGAATGCAGAGGAGGGCATCATGGGCCTCCGCGTCCTCCTGATTTAGATAGTGGCAGTCGTTGGTGGCCACGAGAGGAATGGACAATTCTCGCCCAAGCTCCTTCAGTACCCGGTTGACTTTTACCTGTTCAGGAAGGGCATTGGCCTGAACCTCAAAGAAGAAGCGGTCCTTATCAAATATGGATGCGAGCTCCTTTGCCTCCTCTCTTGCTTCTTTGATCCTGCCGGCATTGATGCGATAGGAGATCTTCCCTTTGAGGCAGGCCGAAAGGGCGATCAATCCGGCGTTAAACTCCCTGAGCAGGTCCATGTCAACCCGGGGATGGTAATAAAACCCTTCCAGGTGGCCCAGGGTAACGAGGCGGCTCAAATTCTTGTACCCATCGTTATTCATCACCAGGAGGATAAGATGAAAGGCATTGGGGCTTCCATCGGAAGAGGGTGCACGGTCTTGCCGGCGTCCTGGGGCGACATAAATTTCGCACCCCAAGATAGGTTTGACCCCCGTCCTTGCCGCTTGAGTGAAAAATTGCACCGCCCCGAAGATATTTCCATGGTCTGTAATCGCCACGGCACCCATCTCCAGGAGACGGGCCTTGCTCAACAGGTTGTTGATTCTGACGGCGCCGTCAAGGAGGCTGAACTCGGTGTGCACATGGAGATGAACAAAAGGCGAATGGGTCGTCACGATCTCTTTTCCTTTCAGGATTTTTTCCTTGTTGTAAGTCCTGATGCAGGTATGATACGGTATTATTAGAGTGTCATCAAGCCCATTTTCGGCTGAACCTAATTCACAGAGCATCATTGGTCCTTCAATCCACACAATACCATCACCATCAGAAAACTATTTGATTTAGTGCGCTTAATTAGTTGCGGGCTTTATGGAGAGCAAGGCACAGGATTTTCGGGACAAGCGGCTAGAAAAACTCAAGGCCGAAAACGAGACCATGAGGGAAAAACTAGCCTCCGTCAACAAGGAAAACCAGGAACTCAGGAAGTCCTTGGACGACCGAAACAGCTTGTTTGACGCCCTTCCCGGCGGCATCGTTGTCATCCAGCAGGAAAAAATCATTGATATCAATAGGGCAGCACTGAATCTCATCGGTTACAAGGCCGAAGAGGTCCTGGGCCGCCAGTTCCTGAATTTTGTTCATCCAAAGAACAAGGCCTTTTTGAAGAATCTTCACAAGAATAGGGCGGCAGGGAAATGGGCGCCAAAGCATTATGAGGCGGCCTTAGTCTCCAAGGGCGGCGAGATCTTGGGTTGCGATGTAAGGGTCAGGAAGACGCGGCTTAACGGTCGCATTGCTTATTTGACGAGGCTGACCAGACTTGATAAGAGGAAGAAGAGGGAGGGAGATCTCTCGCAATCCAAAAAAATGGAGGCCCTTATCACGATGGCTTCCGGTCTGACAAACAGGCTCAGCCCCGCGGTCGAGGCTATAATGGATAGTCTCCGGCCTCTCAAAGAAGTGAAAGACCCCGTTCGTCAGGCCCTCACGAGCGGCCTGAGGGAGATAGAGGATGCCGCAAATCGGATCATGGATACGACCCGGAGCCTTCGAAGCCTGTCGAAGACCAAGCAGGAAAAATCAGAGGAAACCCTTTTCGATCTCAAGAAGGTGGTGAAGGAGGCGATCGGACTGAGCGCCGCCAGGATAAGGGAGGAGGCCGAAAAGCGGGGCGTGAAGATCGATCTCAAGACCTATCTGAGGTCGGTGTCAGAGGTGGAAGGCGACCCCGTAGAGATCCGGAATGTGATTGTCCACGTGATTGCAAATGCCGTGGAGGCGATGCCGAAGGGGGGGGCCCTCTACTTGAGCACTGAGGGGAATGCAGGCTACGCCCATATCTATATACAGGATAGCGGGTTCGGTATTCCGGAAGACCTGGAGGATAGGATTCTGGATCCCTTTTTCACAACAAAGGCCGAGCAAGGCATCGGTCTAGGGTTGAGCCTCTCTTCCGCCGTTATCCGAAGGCATCATGGAACCCTTGAGGTAACCAGCAAGAAGGATCAAGGGACGATTGTCACCATCAGACTACCCATTGCGCGGCAAGAACCCAAACAGAAAAGCAGGGGGGCCAAGAAGAAGATAAAAGACGCCCAGATCCTCCTTATTGAGGATGATAATATGATCATGGAAATCCTCTCTCAGCTGCTGGTGAGCAAGGGTTGCCGGGTCGTGACCGCGGTCAGCGGGAGAGAAGGGCTTAACCATCTGAGAAAAAAGGCCTTCGATATGGTGATCGTCGGTTCGGGAACACCGGACATGAGGGCAGAGGCCCTTGCTCGAAAAATCAGGACCAGTGATAATGCATTACCCCTTGCGTTGATCGCAGAGCATGAGGGGATGGGTAAGGCAAGTCATGCCAGGGTTCCGGCCGTGGACCTGCTCATCACCAAACCCATAGATATGAATTACGTGGTGAATCAGATATCGGAGTTGCTGATGTTCGGTGCCCGTCTCCGATGAACCAAGGGGTTTTTTGTCACATGAGACCTTTCGAAGATTTACCCAAAGGCGATCACATTCCTGATCCCAAACCTTTGGCCGACCGCATGAGGCCGAAGAGAATCGAGGATATGGTCGGGCAAGAACACCTTCTCGGTCCAGGAACCGTTCTTGTCAAGGCCCTTCAGTCGGGCCGCCTCTTTTCGGTCATCTTCTGGGGCCCTCCTGGTTCAGGAAAGACCACCCTGGCCAGATTGATGTCTCAATACACCCAGAACCCCTTCCGGGCGTTTTCCGCCGTCACTTCAGGGGTCAGGGAGCTCAGGGAGGTGATCAGCGGGGCGGAAAAGGCATACAACCTTTCAGGAAGGCAGACCATCCTTTTTGTTGACGAGATACACCGCTTCAACAAGGCCCAACAGGACGCCTTTCTGCCTTATGTGGAGAATGGCCTGATCGTTCTTGTAGGCGCCACGACACAGAATCCGTCCTTTGAGATCATCCCGCCCCTCCTCTCTCGGGCAAGGGTCATGGTCCTCCATCCCCTTGAAAAGAAGGACCTCCTGAACATACTGAACCGGGCAATTGCCGATCATGAATCAGGATTGGGAGACCTGGGCCTCGTTGTCGAGCCGGAAGCGTTGGCGCACCTGATTGATCTCTCATCAGGCGACGCACGGGTGGCGCTCAATAATTTGGAGATGGCAGCCCATTTTGTCGTGCAAGGCCAGGACAAGGTTCTTGACTTGAAAGCGGTTGAGGAGGCGCTCAGCAGGAAGGCTCTGCCTTACGACAAGGACGGTGATGAACACTATAACCTGATTTCCGCCTTCCATAAGAGCCTTCGAGGGAGCGACGCGCAGGCATCCCTTTACTGGCTATACCGCATGTTGATGGCGGGCGAAGACCCTCTCTTCATCTGCAGGAGAATGATCCGCTTTGCCTCCGAGGACATAGGGTTGGCAGATCCCAATGCGCTGCAGATCGCCCTTGCCGCCTTTGACGCATGGCAGAAGATAGGCCCGCCTGAAGCGGAACTTGCCTTGGCAGAGGCTGCCGTTTATCAGGCCTTGGCCCCCAAGAGCAACGCCCTTTACCTCGCAGAGAAGGCGGTCAAGACAGAGATCGAGGCAACGGGTCCGGAACCGGTTCCCCTACATATCAGGAATGCGCCGACCAGCCTGATGAAAAGGCTGGGTTACGCCCGCGGCTACCTTTATCCCCACAACTATCCGGGGGCCCGGGTGGAACAGGAATATCTGCCTGAAAAGATGAAGAACCGCCTCTTTTACCGGCCCACGGACCGGGGCTTTGAAAAAGAGATCAGGAGACGGATGGCCACGCGAAAAGGCAAGGAAGAATGAACTAACCCGCAGCAAGCCACGGGGTATCAAGAATTCAGAAGACAGAATTCAGAAGCCAGAATAAGGCAGCACATCAACGGTTTTCGTGTTAGCCTCATTCTTCTGGATTCTGACTCCTGGCTCCTGGATGCTTAAAATGCATGACAGAACCAGAGGCCTTATACATCACTACACGCAGCAAGCTGCGGGGAATTAAGCCCAAAGATCTATTAAGGCGGACCACCCATCTCTTTGACCCTGCGGATGATCATGTCGGCCGCCTCTTCTATCTGATCCATGGTATTGCTCCTTCCGACGGTCAATCTCAGGGTGCCCATACCGACTTCAGGTGAAACCCCCATAGCCGAAAGGACGTGAGAAAGGGTGACGGACCTATCATGGCAAGCTGCGCCGGTGGAGGCCATGAGGCGTGGCAGGCCCTCGAGGATCTTGGCGCCTTCGATCCCGGGCACGGAAACATTGAGCGTGTTGGGGAGGCGCTCCT
>JAZDGZ010000540.1:0-2753 GCA_043806375.1 Pseudomonadota bacterium
TTCGGGATCGCCTACCACAAGGGGCAGGTTCATCGCGACCATCTGTTACGATCGATGGTCCCCCTTTACCTGGGCTGGGTTGCCTCCTTCGTGAAGGAGAATCAGGAGAGCGATGCCGAAAAGGTTGAAGAAGAAATCGAGTCTCTTTGCACGGTCTTTGAGACGATGAAGCCCTACCTCATCGAGCGATGGGGGGTGGCAGAAGGAGGAAAGTGACATGGGAGAGATCTGGAAGACGGCCATTACGGATTCACTCAACCGATTCGTAGGAAAATTGATTACGTTCCTGCCCAATCTTCTGGCGATGGTCACGATCCTGATCGTCGGGTTCCTGATCGCGTGGATCGTGAAAGTCATCCTTTCGCGTTTTCTGAGGGCCGTCCAGTTTGACAAGGTCAGCGAACGGTGGGGGATCGCCCATATGCTCTCAACCGCGGGAATGACCTTCTCTCTGGCCCATCTGATCGCCCGGTTTTTTTACTGGCTCATCGTCCTGATCACTCTGATCTTAGGGATGAACGCCCTCGAATTGGCGGCGACCCAGAGCCTGGTTGCCCACTTCTTCAACTATCTGCCTCATCTCTTTGCAGCCTTTTTCATCCTTGCCATCGGTTACCTGGTCGCCCTCTTTCTCAGTCAGGCCGCGCTGATCGCTGCGGTGAATGCCCAGATCGACTCGGCGAGACATCTGAGCCGAATCGTCCGGTGGTTCATTGTGATCCTCTCGCTGACCATGGCCCTCTACCACTTGGGCATTGCGGAGAAGGTCATTGTGACCGCCTTCTCCATCACCTTCGGTGGCATTGTCCTCGCCCTGGCCATCGCCTTTGGCTGGGGGGGCAGAGATTTGGCCAAAGACTTCCTCGAAAAGCTTCGCAAAAAGGGAGGGAACCAGGGAGGCCCAGACTCTATTTCACATATCTGAGAGGACGATGGCGGAATCAACTTTCCCCTGGGCCAAGAGGAGGTGACGGAAATGGAAGAGAAGGCTGAAAAAGATCCTTCCATCTGGATCTGGATCATTGTTGTCGCAATAGCCGTTATTCTCGTGGTATCATTCGTCGTGTTCCTGAAGTAGAGACGCCTTCCCTCCCGGGAACGAAATCCGCCGTTGGGATTTCCCTCGGCATGACCGTCATAGAGATATTCAAAATCGCCGTGGCGACCGTGCCGGAAGGGTCACCGATGGTTGTCACCGTGACCATGGCCATCGGCATGAGCAGAATGGCAGCACGAAACGCCATTATCAGAAAACGTCCCGCCGTGGAGACCCTCGGAAGCGCCACCGCCATCTGTTCAGATAAGACCGGGACGCTCACGAAAAATGAGATGACCGTCAAGGTGATCTCTGATTTTGCCAGGGTCTCACCCCAGCACAAACTGAGGATCGTGAAACAGCTTATGAATCAAGGTGAGGGGGTTGCCGTTGATGTGGATAAGGCCGTCCGGTGGCGTTCGAAAAAGGGTTCAGGCGAGAGAAGGAGTGGCGGGGGAAAATAGAAAGGAGCAGACATGGACATTCACGGCTATTTGCAGAAATTAGTCGATTGGTCTTTCACAAGCGGTTTACACATCCTTTTGGTCGTGGCCTTAGCCCTGATTTCTCTGAGGGCGTCGACGGCGCTCTCCAAACGTCTTATTGACTTTCTTGTCCGACAGAAAGAGGATCCGGAGTTCCAGAAGCGAACTCAGACGCTCGGTTCTATCGTTCGATACGTTTCAGTCTTTGCAATTCTTATGATTGCCGCCATGATGGTACTCAGGGCGCTCGGCATTGATATTGGTCCCGTCCTCGCTGCCGCAGGGATCGTCGGTCTGGCCGTGGGGTTTGGCGCGCAGAGTCTGGTCAAAGATGTGATCAGCGGATTCTTCATCCTGCTGGAGGATCAAATCCGGGTGGGGGATGTGGTCGAGATTGCCGGAAAGGGAGGATTGGTTGAAAAGATAAACCTTAAAACGACTATCCTCCGAGATCTGGCGGGGAATGTTCACTATGTGCCGAATGGTCACATCGATGTCGTGACCAATATGACCAAGGATTACTCACGGTATGTTTTCGACATTGGAGTGGCCTATCGGGAGGATGTGGATGAAGTGATCGAAATCATCAAGGAGGTTGACGAAGGGCTGCGAAATGACCCGGATTTTAAGGACGATATTCTGGAGCCGATCGAAGTGCTGGGTCTGGATAAATTTGCAGACTCGGCTGTCGTGATCCGGGCCCGCACGACCACCAAGCCGATCAAGCAATGGCGCGTCGGCCGGGAATTCAATCGCCGTCTCAAAATGAGATTTGACGAGAGAAATATCGAAATTCCATTCCCCCATGTCACCCTGTACATGGGACAGGGCAAACAGCACCCGTCCCCGCCCCTTCGCATCGTCAAGGAGGACAAATGATGGTGACGGAGAGGTTAACTATCTCCACCGTGATGCGATCTTCGATGAACCTGCAATTCTCCAACCCGTACGGGGAGCCAACCATCTTCTGTCCCGACGTGTTCATAGAGACCTATGCAAACGAACTTCAGAAGAGACTGCCATGGATTAAGGTGACTCTCAATGCGTCGGAATACAAACATCTCTATGGTCACGTGTGTGGGAAACATTCAACGCGGGCAATGACACGGGTCGGGAACAGAGTGCCCGCTATTCTACAGGAGACCCATCAGAAGCTCTACTTGAATAGAGACCGCACGCCGAACATCGAAGCCCTGGAGACACTTCGGCGCGCGTTTGCAGAAGCGTTGTTT
>JAZDGZ010000541.1:0-2821 GCA_043806375.1 Pseudomonadota bacterium
GTAGGCGGCGATCAACCCATCTGCTTCAGTCTCCGGGGTCGGCCACTGTGAGGCTCGTAAACGGCCCGCCTGGCCAAAGGCATTCCTGATCCTCTCATCGTCAATCAGTTTGATCGCATGTCTGATGAAATCGTCCTGATCCTGGGGATCGAAAAGGGTTCCAGCTGGAGGGTCGCCATTTTCCCCGAGAACCGGCAAACGATTTCCTGGGATATCCGACACCAAGACAGGGCGTCCCGCCGCAATAGCCTCGAGAAGGGAGTTGGAGAGCCCTTCCGAAGAAGACGTGTTCAATACGACATCCGCCGTTTCAAAAGCAGAGCGAATCGCTTCCGGCGGGATCAACGGTATCCAGTGAGCGAAGGTGTTGAGCCTGCGCACCTCCTGTTCGAACCGGGCTGTATAGTCCGTATCAAGGGCCGGTCCTGCGAAGACGACCCGAACGTTTGGCCGGAGAGCATGGACCTTGCCCATGGCGGCCAGGCACTCAAGATTTCCTTTGACAGGACGTATTCCGGCAGGCAGGAAGAAGAGGATGTCTCCGGGGCCGCATCCTGCGACCGTTCTGAGATCGTACCTGTCATTGCCCAGCCATGAAAAAGCCTTGGGCACATTGACGATCCTGTCCGTCAGCTCAGACAGGTGTTCCTTCAACCGCTGCTCGGTCTCGCTCCCCTGTGCGATGATGACATGGGCCATCCGGAAAACCCTGAGGACGGTTTCTCTCCTTTTAGGATCTTTGAGATCCATGTTGATGTCTGTTCCTGAAGGGGAGACGACCAGCGGAGTGCCGTTCCCTTCCGACGTGAACGGAGGGTGTAGAAGCAGCGTCCCAGCCCTGAACGCATGGTGCACATGGATCAGGTCCGGCTGGAAACGTTCCACCTGTTCCAGGAGGTTCGAGGCGCTGGTGCCCTCTGTTGACATGGCCTCTACGAGGAAATCCTTTTTGTTCAGAGACTGTTTCCACCGCTCAACCGTGATTGCATTCCCGGTGACAGAGGGCAGCGTGGTCGGTGTGAGGATGAGGATGCGCTTCTTTGGGTTCAACGTTGATCCTCCGGAAAGGGTGTCAATGTGACGCCGGCCTTTGACAAGGCCAGGCGAAAATCCCCGTGCAGCAGGGTTTCCAGTTCGTGCTCTCTCTCCGGTGTCGAAAAGCTCGAAAAGGGCCCCGAAGGCGGGGTCATGGGGATCCGTCCAGGGTGAACCATCAATTCCGTCAGGCCGTCGGGAAGCGTCTGAAGAAGGTCGTTCAGGGTGGATAAGGAGAGCCTTCCCTTCAGGTAAAGGCCGCGAAAATGATCCGTGGTGGAAATACCGGCTTCTTTGAGGTGCTGTCGAGCCGCCCTTGCGATTTCGCTGAAGCGCCGCGCTTCTTCCATCAACCCCCCAGGGAGTGAATCGATCGAGGGTTGGGGAGGAGGTTCCTCGGATATTCGCATCCAAGGAACCTTGTGTTCCTGTGCAATTCGAACGGCTGCAACGATGGCAGCGGGAAAGGCATGGATGTGGTGGTGTCCATCCATGTGGTGAATCTGAATTCCGGAATCGAGGAGAACCTTGATCTGAGCCGACATCTCCCGGGCGATCTCTCTCTGAAGCGCCTGATTTCCAGACCGCATCAAAAGCCTGTGCGTTGAGGTTTTACCCAGGAAGGATCCATCCGGGCATGTCAGAAGGCGTAGGTCCGGGCAAACGGGCTTGCCTTCCGAAAGATTGAGGTGGAGTCCAAAGGAGACGCTTGTCCGACCCAGTGAACGTATGCGATGCAATGCGTCCTCAAGGGCCGGTCCGTTGGGGAAGAGGCTGACGCTTGTTACACGGCCTTCCCGGATGGCCTCGAAGATTCCAGCATTCCTTGCTTCATCAGCACCCAGGTCGTCTGCGTTCACGATGAGTTGCTTCATATCCTCCGAGGTCCCATGGCACGAATGAAGTGATTACGAAATGCATGGCTCCCGTTTTTCAATTCAGTAAACTCGGACTGACCCGAGGCACGAAGGGACACCAGGTGCTCGAACAGTCCCCCTTGCAGGGTTTCGTACTCTTTCTCGGTGAACGGCCGTTCTGTCTCACGGAGAAGCGAGACCTCGCAAAAACGTTCGTGAAGCCGCTTCCAGAGCGCAGACGGATTGGCAAGGGAGATGGTCATCAGCCAGAGCCTTCCCCGGGCCGGTTTCAGGAAAGCCGGGGCGCCATCGATGGCCGTGACGAGGTGTCTCGTGCCATCCATCCCTCCGTATTTGGGACCAAAAGGCTTCGGAGCGGGAGTCTGAGGGGGAGTCGCGATGATCACATCAAAGCGTTCCTCCTGACCTCCGGATGGAGGTCAGGAGGGAGATCCGCCCTCAAGACATCTCGCCTCTCTCCCACAGGCTCTGTCAGTTTAAAGTTTTCTGTGAGGAAGTCCGAACCGGTCGTTTCCAGGCGCCACTCCAGGGGTGGGAGCACCTGCAGTCCCATCGGGCCATCGAGGAGCGATACGGCGAGCTCCCGGCCGGGGGATGTACGACTCCACCAAGATCGGTTGTTCCAGCGATTCCAGGAGGTGTGCAGCGACACCATAGGCTTCCTGGTCGGTCTTGACAAGGCGGACGCCGCGGCTCATGTGTTCAAAGGCAGGTTTCAACACCAGAGGGGGCTTCAGCCAGGGGGGAAGTCTCCATGTCTTGGATGTGACTACAACACCTGGAGGCACAGGGATGCAGGCTCCTAAAAGGCATGCCTTGGCTGCCACCTTGTCGTCCGCGAGGAGGCATGTTTTAGCATCCGAACCGACGACCCTGGCACCGCGGGATTCGAGTAAACCACGGACCAC
>JAZDGZ010000542.1:0-6584 GCA_043806375.1 Pseudomonadota bacterium
ACTGTAGTAGGTCTTCCATGTGTGATAGCAGGAAGGGCAGGTGAAGACGAGCTTCTTAGCCCCAACATCCTTCACCTTCTGAAGATTGTGTTCCTTGAGGACATCCACCTTCTCCTTCATGCCGGCGCCGATTAAGGGATAGCCGCAACACCATTCCTCGCCGGCCAGAATGGTGAAGTCCACGCCCCCTTTTTCCATGATTCTCGACATATTGAGCGGGATTTTTTGAGCCATGGGGAAAAAAGAGGCGACACAGCCGACGAAATAGATCACCTCCGCTCTGTCCTTTTCAAAGGCCCTCTCAGACAGGCCTTCAAGCAACTCTCGCCATTCTCCCCTCTCTTGGTTGTCTTCATCGGATATGTTGTACCCCTCCTCCAGGTTCTTGGCCAGTCGATCGGCGATTTTGGGGTAGAGGCCTTTTTCGACCAGGCACTCTCGATCCGAAAAAACCACATCCCTTGTCTTGAGTGACGGAAAGCAGGAGACGGTACAAGCCCCGCAGCCGAGGCAACTGAAGATGGATCTCTCAATCTCAGCACTCCAGTCGAGTCTGCCTTCAATGACGGCCCGGGTAATGGCGTTTCGGCCTCTCGGGGAGGCCGATTCCGTTTTTCGAATGTTATAAATGGGGCAACTGGGCAGGCAGAAGCCGCACCTGTTGCACCTCGCCACTTCATCGTACGTCAGTTTTCGCAATTGGACGATATTCACGGAAGCCTCGAACCTTTCTATGACCTCACCCTTCGAAGGGGCGGCTTGCTGCGACAGATCTTACACTCCTTTGGACGGAAAAGGCCTATCAGCACTCAAATCCCGCCGATGAAACGCCCCGGGCAGAAGAGGCCCAACGGATCTATCTGCTTCTTCATCCGCCTCATCACCACGAGATCTCCTCTGGGCGCTCCCCACACCGGCAGTCTTCCTTTCAAACCGCTGGAAGCCCTTTCAAGGACCATATTGCCGCCGTGCTCCGTGCACTTCTCCAGAAGCCCTGTCAGATAAGAGACTGTCCTGTCCTCCAGACCTGCCTCTTCAGCAGCGACCAGACAGTGGATCAGAGAGACGCCGCTTCCCGCGTGGCAGAAAAGGGCGAGGTCCATGGGCGGCGAATCCTCCGCAGACTCAATGATTTCCCCGTAAACGGAAACAGGATAGTTGAGCTTGGCAGAAACCAGTCCAGGATATTCGTCAGAGAGCCCGGCTGGGTGATTGCAGTAAGCATCCCAGAAGCGACGATGCTCTTCCTCCTCAAGTTCCTTGATCCCGAGGGCACCCGCTTCCAGAGCCCACTGCTTGATCTCCGAACTCATACGACCGACCGCTTCATCCACGCCCTCCATGGCCACGGCAACCCCATACCCTCTCTTCCCCGGCTCCATGGAGCCTTCAAGGCCTAGAAGCTCCCAGGCTTTCCGGTTTATCAATTCAACGGCAGCGGGCAGAAGGCGGCTGCCGGAGATCCTCTCAACAAAACTCAATGCCTCATCAAGGCTTTGAAAAGAAGAAAGGCCCGTGGCCAAACGCTCCGGCAAGGGTAAGATTCGAAGGGTCATTTCGCACAGGATGCCGAGGCTCCCGTGGGAACCGATCATGAGCTTGCAGACGTCGTACCCTGAAACGTTCTTGACCGTCTTCCCTCCCATGCCGATGATCTCCCCGTTGGGCGCCACGTAGCGAACCCCTAAGAGCAGATCCCTCGGCACACCATAAAGGAGCCGCGTGGGACCGCTGGAATTGGCGGCGATAATCCCGCCCAGGGTCGCCGAGCGGGTGTGGGAAGGCATGAGGGGAACGAAGCAGCCCATATTCACCCGGTCGGAGCAGACGGCCTCGCCCGACAGGGTCACCTGATCGTTATAGGGAAGATAACAGCGATTCTCCTCTCCTGCCAGGGCGACCTGGATCCGGCTGAATCGCGCACCTGCCTGGGCCGTGACCGTAAGATTGCCCGTATCCAAATCAAGAATCTTGTTGAGCCTCTCTGTGCAGAGAACCAGATCGAGACGACCGGGCAAGGTTCCCTTGGATATCTTAGATCCCGATCCCCGGGGTATGAGCGACAGGTTCTCCCTTACCGCCAGGCGGACCACCTCGGAGACCTCTTCCGCGCTTGCAGGAAAAACCACCGCCCAAGGCCTTACACCGTCAATCGCATGAAGCCGGAGGACATCACCGTCGTCCTTGACATGGTCAGAACCGACGATCTTTCTTAGAGCCGCGAGGTTTGAACGTCTCTCTGTCATGACCTTTCCTTATACGTCCCCTGCTGGAACTTCCGGCAGGACCTTACCCGGATTCAGGATATTCTCCGGATCAAAGGCACGCTTAAGATCCCTCAAGACGTCCAGGTCGCTCTCGGAAAAGATAAAGGACATCTCCTCGAGCTTTTCGATGCCTATGCCGTGCTCGCCGCTGATGGTCCCGCCCGCCTCCGCGCATATCTTCAGGATCTCGGAGGTCGCCTTGAGCACGCGTCGGCGCTCATCTTCATCCTTTTCGTCAAAAAGAATGAGGGGGTGTAGATTTCCGTCCCCAGCGTGAAAGACATTTCCGATCAGCACCCCGTATTTCTCCCCGGTTTCAATGACCCTGCTCAAGACCTCAGGGAGTTTGGTTCTCGGGACGGTCCCGTCGCAGACCATGTAGTTTGGCCTCAGACGGCTCACAGCGCCAAAGGCCCCCTTACGGCCCGCCCAGAGCCTTGCCCTCTCCGCATCATCTTTTGCCAGTCGAATTTCTCTCACACCATACCGGCTACAGATCTCCATGATCTTTTCCGCCTGACGACCCATGCCGTCCACCATACCGTCAAGCTCGATGATCAACACGGCGGCGGCATCGGTGGGGTAACCTGCATGAACCGATTCCTCAACGGCCCCCATCACAACCTTGTCCATCATCTCCAGGCTCGCGGGAACGATTCCCTCTGCAATAATCGCAGATACGGTGTTGCTTGCATCTTCGATGGAATCATAGATGGCGAGCATCGTCTTGACCGCCTCCGGCGCAGGCATGATCCTCAGGATCATCTTCGTCACCATCCCCAGAGTCCCCTCGCTTCCCACGAGCAGACCGGTCAGATCATAGCCGGGATGATCCTGGCACTTGCCGCCCGTCCAGATCACCGTGCCGTCATAGAGGACCACTTCCGCACCCAGGACGTGGTTCGTGGTGACTCCGTATTTCAGGCAATGGGGGCCGCCCGAATTCTCTCCAAAGTTCCCGCCCATGGTGGAGACCTTCTGGCTCGCCGGGTCTGGGGCGTAGATGAATCCCTGGCGGAGAAGCCGCTCCTGCAGATCAAGGGTGATGACACCCGGTTCAACCGTCGCCGTCCGGTTGGGCATGTCGATTTCCAGGATGCGATTCATCCTGGAGAAATGGATGACGATGCCCCCATGGACGGGCACGGTCCCACCGCTCAGATTGGTCCCTGAACCACGGGCAATGATCGGAATCTTCTCCTGAAAGGCCAGGGCCGTCACCCGCGAGACCTCTTCCGTAGAACCCGGGAGAACCACCATGTCCGGCTTCCCCTTTGCCAGGGACGCGTCATAGCCGTACAGGACCACGTCCATCTCCGAGGAGAGGACATGCTCCGGACCCACAATCTCTCCCAGCCGCGCTAGGACCATTTCTTTTTTCATCGATTGGTCGCCTCGTTACGGGCTCTGCCTAAATCCTGACCAGAGGCTATGATTTTAAGTTTATGAAAAAGCCACAACTTTTGGTCATGGGGATGTCTTCTCATAAACCGCAGATGCCGCTTCCAACCCGCCCGTTCTCACCTTCACGCCTTGGGCCTTGAGTGCGGCCTCCAAGACGGATAGGAAGAGAAAAACGTTTCTTCTTCGGCATGTGTGGCCCATCAGGCCTACCCTCCATATCTTGCCCGCCAGCGGTCCCAGGCCTCCGCCGATCTCTATGCTGAACCCATTCAAGAGCATTTTTCTGACCTTCAGGTCATCGGCCCCTTCCGGAATGCGGATCGCATTGAGCATGGGGAGCCGCTCCTTTTCGGCCACGAGCATGGAAAGGCCCATCGCCTCAACGCCTGCAACCAAAGCCGTATGGTTCAGCCGATGCCTTGCAAAGCGCGCTTCAAGGCCCTCCTCGGCAATGAGGCGGAGCGCCTCTCTGAACCCATAGATCATGTTGATGGGCGCCGTATGGTGATACTTCCTTTCAGCCCCCCAGTAACTGCTCACCATGCTCATATCCAGGTACCAGCTGACCACCGGGGTCTTTCGATTCTTGAGGGCAGTCAGGGCCGCTTCATTGAAAGAGATGGGTGAAAGGCCGGGGGGACAGCTGATGCATTTCTGCGTCCCACTGTAGGCGGCGTCGATCCCCATCTTGTCCAAACCGACTTCCATACCGCCCAGGGAGGTAACCATGTCCACCAGGAACAGCGCCCCTGAATCCTTGGCGATCTTGCCGAGATCTCCCAGGGGTTGGCACACGCCGGTGGAGGTCTCCGCATGAACAACGGCGAGCACTTTCGGGCTTTTTCCTTTGATCGCCTTTCTAACCGCATCCGGATCAACGGTCTTTCCCCACTCCGCATCCACGCGGATAAGCTTTCCTCCTATACGGTTGACGATATCGCACATCCTCGTCCCGAATACCCCGTTGACACAGACAACCACTTCGTCGCCCGGCTCCACCAAATTGACGAAACAGCACTCCATGCCGGCGCTCCCTGTTCCGGAGACAGGAATGGTGAGGGCGTTCTGTGTCTGAAAAAGAAACCTGAGGAGCTGCTGCGTCTGGTCCATGACCGACAAGAAATAGGGGTCAAGATGGCCGATACACGGGGCCGCCATGGCCTGGAGTACCCTGGGGTGAACATCGCTCGGCCCCGGGCCCATCAGGACTGTTTGACCTGGATCAAGATCTCTGAAATCGTCGACGTCTATTTTCAAGCGTCCCTCCTTTATCTTCTAATCTGAAAAAATCACCTCCAACGGCCTCCGCCGGGTCTTTCCCCGCAGATGGCTCTGTTCAAGAATACAAAAGCGCTTTATCCGACCGGCCACTCGTGAAGTTCAGGAAAAAGAGCAGGGAAAAAGGTATGGCAGATTTTTAGGCTCTGCGAGTATAGGACAGTGTAGATTAAGGTGTCAAGGAGCTTAACAATCCCGTCATTTCTTATTATTTGATTCAGAAGGGCTGACAATACCCCCGGAGATAATCAGTTTGAAGGCATCTTCTATACTCATGCTGAGTGGGATGACTTCCTCTTCCGGCACCATGACAAAGTAGCCGGTCGTGGGATTGGGTGTGGTCGGAATAAAGATATTGACGACTTTCCTGGCGGTCTTTTCCTGCACCTCGCCCTTGCTTACCCCTGTGAGAAAGCCGATAGAGTAGACCCCCTGTCTCGGGAATTCTACCATGACAGCCCTTCTGAAGGCCCTCGTCGAAGGCAGGAAGACCCCTTCCATTAGCTGTTTGATTGCCAAATAGATGATTCTTGCCAGGGGAATACGATTGACGATTCTGTCTGTCCAATGGACTACCTTTCTCCCCACGATATTCCTGGCCAAAAGACCGACGATAAGGATCAGGATCAGGGCCAGTATAAGACCGAGTCCGGGGATCCGTATGTTAAGGTAAGTCTCGGGCAGGTACTTTTGCGGAACATACTTGAGCACGGCGTCCATGCCGTTGATCAGGAACCAGAGGATGGACCCTGTCACATAGAGGGGTAAAATGACGAGCAGCCCCGTGAGAAAGTAGCTTTTGATGCCTGCTTTTAGACGTTTCAATTTGCCTCCAATGTGAACGATATGGCTTATTTACAAACCCGGGCTCACACCTGGAATGCCCGGGAGGTTTAATCTTTGCCTTGTCTCCGGCCTTCCTCTCAAAGCGCCTTTATCCAGGATAAGCCCGTTTATGCGATGGGGAATGATAGAGAAAAGAAAGTTCCTTGTCAATTGAGGATCAGATCTGAGGCGGGAGGATTCATAGATAGGTGTTCCTCACAGGTTGCCGAAAAAGACCTGCTGTGCAGGCTGCTGAAAAATGCCCAGATGCAAGGCTCCCGAAAATCCGAGGAATGAGGCGTACATACAAGTACGCCGCAATGACGAGGAATGAGGGAAACGCCGCTTGAGCTGTGCGAAATCCCGGCTCGACGGGGAGATGGGTGTTTTTCAGCAGTCTGCTAATGAGCCAGGACTGCCATCCAATCATCTATCCCTATTCCGGGGGTTTCGATCTCCTTTTCCGAATAGAGGCCGGAGACCAACTGGCGAGCCTTTTCAGTCTCTTGGCCTTCAAGGCCTTCCTCCAGCCAGGTGATCGCCCCTTCGGGATAACAGAAGAAATCTCCTGACAAGGAGACCCTCTCGAACCGTCCCTCCTTCACTTCAAAATCGGCCCTCATGAGCCCGCCGGGGGCCTTGTGGACCCTGTGAACCAGGTCAACGCCGGCTCGGATCTTGACGGATCGGCCCTGCAGTTTTTTTCCCTTCCGGAACAGCCAGGCATCCGTCATCATCCGGGAACCGATTTCTTCCATCTTGGTTTCAAGCTCTTTCTCCTTCTCCCGGAGATCCATGGGACCCACCAGT
>JAZDGZ010000543.1:0-5781 GCA_043806375.1 Pseudomonadota bacterium
GGGCCTTGCAGACGATCTCCCTCTCAAGCAGTGGCTCTTTGAGAAGATCTTCCCTGCCGAGGCAAAGTTTCTCAGCCCGGAAACCGTCTATTGGGGGGCCCTTTTGGGAAGTCTGGAAATGATCGCGTCTGGAACGACGACTGTCTCTGACGGCTATTTTTTTCAGGATGAAACCCTTCGAGCCTTCCACGAATCAGGCCTCAGGGCCCTTGTTGCACAGGGCGTCATCGACTTTCCTGCACCAGGGGTTCCGGATCCCAAAAAAAACCTGAAGGTAGGCAAGCAGTTTATCAAAAAATGGTTGGGCTTTTCAGACCTCATCGCTCCCGGTCTCTTCTGCCACAGCACCTCCACCTGTTCCGACAAGACGCTGCGGGGCGCCATGGAGATATCCCGCGAATTCTCCCTCCCTCTCCAGATACACCTCTCGGAAACAGCAGAGGAAGTGAGGGAGGTTTTCCAAAAAACCGGGCAGAGACCCGCCTTTTATCTAGATCGCCTCGGCCTTTTGAACGACGACCTGATTGCCGTCCATGCGGTGCATCTGGATGATGAAGAAATGGCCCTCTTGGCCCAAAGGAATGTCAGGATCGTCCATGTCCCTGAGAGCAACATGAAACTGGCATCGGGAGCGGCCAGGGTATCGGAGATGATGAGGATCGGTCTGAGCGTGGGACTCGGGACAGATGGGTGCGCATCCAACAACAATCTCGATCTTTTTCAGGAAATGGATTCGGCGGCCAAACTCGACAAAGTCTTTACCCTGAATCCCGTAAACATGGGCGCAGAGAGGGTCCTTCGGATGGCCACCTCATGGGGAGCGAGGGTCCTTGGTCTTGAAGGGGAGATCGGCACCCTGGAGGCGGGCAAGAAGGCTGACATCATTGTCCTGAATCTTGACAGTCCTCATCTGGTGCCGCTTTACAACCCCTACTCCCTCCTCGTCTACTCTGCCAGCGGGGCCGATGTGAGGGATGTCATCATCAATGGAAGGGTGGTCATGAGAGATCGAAGGCTGAAGACCCTGGACCAAAGGGAGATCATGGAAAGGGTCAGAACCATCAGCCGGGGGATAACCGTCTGAGAACCATCTCAATCGCCTCAGAAGGTGTGGTGGCAAACTCAATGCCCTGAATTCCCTGCCAGGTTTTAAGCCCTTCTCGTAGCCTACCTCCCTGGCAAGCTCATAGACGGCATCAGAACAAGTCCCGGCTCCGATCACACCGACGTATCTGGTCCTATCCATAACAGCCCCTAAAGGCCACACTACCCGATGAGATTCCGAATCGCCATGAGCAAATCTTCTATACGGAAGGGTTTGGTGAATACCCTCACGGCCCCCAGTCCTTCGGCTATCTCGAGGTATGGTTGCGGTCCTAAACGACCACCTCCCGAAATGGCGATAACCTTCACAGACGGGTAATCCAGCCTGAGGTCCAGGATGGTCTCCATCCCTTCCTTCCTGGGCATAATCATATCGGTGATGATCAGGTCGGCCGGATTCTCGTGGTACCGTTTTATCCCCTCCACACCATTGGAGGCATCATCAACCTCATATCCAGCATCCTGTAGCACCTGCCGAAGCATCGTCCGAATCTGCTCTTCGTCATCTATGACAAGTATCCGTGCCATGGGTTATTCCTCCTCCTCTTATCTCGGGCCAAAGCAAGCTGGGTTTTTGTTGCATGACAGAACATGGCGCTTGAATCAATATATAGCATCATATAGCATCTTCAATTTCCATGCCAGATAATCCTTTTTTTGCCCCTCTCTAAAGCCAATAATATCAAAATGATCCATCCTTCTTCATCTCTCTGAAACCGCATCCTCCATGCAGGGCAAACCCTTCAGCCACTGGCAGGTTGCAGAAAAAGACCTGCTAGAGATCTCATTCCAGCGTTTCTTAGAGGAGTGAAAGCAACGGAGATCCGACCGATTTCTCGCCAACGATTTTTTGATGTTGACCCCTCGGGGTCATGGAGGGCTCTCTCCGTCGAAAACTATGGACAGGGCGTTGGCAATGGTGTATATGAGCTGATCAATAGATCCTTTGAGGGGTCAGACATGATCCCTATTCTATTTCGTTCATAGACAATTGAGACAGAGATGGGTTCGACTAAAAAAGGAAAGAAATTACTTTACTCCCTTGCGCTCATACCGCTCCTGATCATCTTCATCGTCTTCGGGTGGTTTTTTGTAATCATGTTTGAGGGTGAAAAGCCTACCCTGGTGCTGGAGCCCCTTCCCGAATTTCTCTCAAAGCCGCAGGCCTTTACAATAAGCATCAGCGACAAGAAGAGAGGCGTAAAAAGCCTCAAGGTGACGATCGGTCAAGGGGCAAGAGAGAGGACCCTCTTCGAGGAGAAGTTCCCTTTTAATGGGCTTTTCAACCGCAAGGGGGTCCATCGGTATGAAAAGGAATTTTCGATAGACCCCGCTGCTCTCAAGCTGGCTCAGGGGCAGGCAGATCTCAATATCCGGGTCTGGGATTATTCTAGAAGAGGAGGCGGAGACGGAAACCTCACCCTGGCCCATCACAAGATGGTCGTCGATACCATTCCGCCCGCCATACGAGCCATCAGCCGGATGCACAACATCAATGTCGGAGGGAGCGGCCTCATCGTCTACCAGACATCTTCCGATGCCGCAGAGAGTGGCATCTTCGTGGATGATCTGTTTTTCCCCGGTTTTGCAAGGGACGGAGATTTGGAAAAGGGGATGCATACCTGCTATTTTGCCATCCCTTATAGTACCACTTCGGATCCTTCCATCCATCTATGGGCCAAGGATAAGGCGGGGAACGTCTCTAAGACCACCTTCTATCACTACCTTCGCAGCAAACGCTTCCGTCAGGACCAGATGAACATAACGGATCGATTCTTGGCTCTCATCCTCCCAAGCTTTTCGCATCTTCCCTTTGGAGCCCAGGACAGTGACATAGAAAAATACCTCAAGATCAACAATGAACTGAGGGAAGAGAGTCACCTGAGCCTTTCCAAGCTCAGGGAGAAAACCGGCCCCAAGAAAAGATGGGAAGGCGTCTGGTTGAGACTCACCAATGCAGCGACCATGGCCCAATTTGGCGATCGACGGCTGTACTATTATAAAGGCAATAAAGTGGACGAACAGGACCATCTAGGGATTGACCTGGCCTCCCTTGCCAACTCCCCTGTGCAGGCTTCAAACAGCGGGCGTGTTATTTTTGCAGACAGCCTGGGCATATACGGCCTCACGGTGGTCATCGACCACGGCCAGGGCCTCTCTTCCCTTTACGCACATTTGAGTAAGATCGCGGTGGCCCTGGATCAGGAAGTGCAGAAGGGGAATGAGATTGGCTACACCGGACAGACCGGTCTCGCAGGAGGGGATCACCTCCATTTTTCCATCATGGTCAACGGGGTCTTTGTGAATCCCATAGAATGGTGGGACCCACACTGGTTAGAAGACAATATATCCAAGAAACTGGCCCTCATCCAATAGGCTGAAACCCAAATCCCCAGCCTAATTCTTGAACCATTAGTAAAGCACCCCGCGCTTCCGCGCGGGGCATCCTGATTATGGATGGCGGAACTCTCCGTAGCCCGTCCTCCGTAGCCCGCCGCCGCTGAAGCTATGGCGGACAGGCAGGTTACTGCGGAGATGGGCGCTAAAGCTTCATAGGGCTCTCCTTCGCCAGAATGCCGCGCCCCGGCTCGCCAAACCTTGCATAACAAGGCATCCATCGTCTTTTTGAATCCCAAATGAATGGGCCTTTGCCCAAATCGCGCTTTTCATAAGGAGGGGACAGGAAGATTGAAAGACGTTCAGCTGTCAAGAGGCCATGCAATGACGACCATCAGTGAGGTTATGGCTTACGCCAAGAGATCTTTCTCTAATGCCTGTGGAAGCCATGACTGGGAACACACCCAGCGGGTCTGTAACCTGTGTATAGTGATCGGGAAGGCAGAGGGGGCTGATTTGGAGGTCTTGCAGATTGCAGCCTATCTCCATGACGTGGGGCGTCACTATCAAGATGAATCCAAGGGAGACGTTTGCCACGCAGAAAAGGGCGCAGAAATGGCAAGGGTCCTGATGGAAGAATACCCCATTTCCGGCGATAGAAAAGAAAACATCATCCACTGCATTCTATCGCACAGGTTCCGGGGCGACCGCCGCCCTAAGACCCCCGAGGCGAGAATCCTCTTTGACGCCGATAAACTGGACGCCATCGGCGCCGTCGGAATCGCCAGGGCTTTCCTTTTTGCGGGCGAAGTGGGGGCCAAATTGCACAACCCCGACATCAACCCGGAGGATACCCTGCCCTACACGGAAGATGATACCGGCTACAGGGAATTCAAACTGAAGCTCTCAAAGATCAAAGACCGTATGCTTACTGCTGAGGGGTCCCGCATTGCCCACGAGCGCCATGCCTTCATGGAGAGGTTTTTTCAAAGGTTCTTAGCCGAATATGAGGGTACCAGGTGAATGGTCCTTCACTTTATCTTGATGAGATTATGTACCTTTCGTACCCCTCCGGTGGACCTAGCCAGTGACTCCGCCCTTTTTTTCTCGGCCTCGTTTTCCACCCCTCCGGTAAGGGTCACTTCCCCCTCAAAGGTCTCTACGGAAATCGCAAAACCCTTGAGCACGGAATCCTGAAAGATCTTCGCTTTGACTTTGGTCGTAATGGTTGCGTCGTCCACCACCTGTCCTGCGGTCCTGCCCGCCGGGGTCTGACAGCCCCAGAGGCCTATGACTAGACCGGAGAGGATCAGGAAGGCGATCAAGAATCTCGTTTTCCCCATACGTTCACCTCCTCTTTAGATATGCACCGTCTCTTTTGGGATCCCGGGGATACACCTCAGCCCCCTCCCTGGAAGGGCAAAATCCATGACTTATCGAGAATTCTGTCATAAGGTTACGGCAAAAGATATTTGAATTGACCTCCATTGGTCAAGAGGAAATGGGCTGATGGTGGGTGAAATCCTGACTCCCCTTGGCGACTACTCCGGACAGGTGCCTCAAATTTCGCAGGTTATGTGGGGGGGAAACCGAGTTACGGGGTCCGACCCGATTGAGCCTCGATCCTCTGGTTAATGCTATTTGCCGCCTCTTTGGTATCCTCTGCCAGGGCCTTCATCTTATCGTCATCAAGGCTTGCCTTGAATCCCACTGCCCAGATGGCCGACATCAGTGGCCCCCCCCCTTTTACGGATGCGGCCACTGCGCGGACTCCCAGAATATACTCTTCATCATCGGCGGCGTAGCCTTGCTGCCGCACCGCGCTGATTTCCTTGAGATACTGTTCCGGCTCAGTGATGGTATTCTCTGTGTATCTTGAAAGGCCTTTTGACCTGATAAGCCTCATCCCTTGCTGATCGTCCATCCTCGCCAGGAAGACCTTTCCCACTGCCCCCGCAAGAAGGGGGATCGTCGTTCCTATGGGAGATGTGATTTTAAGGTCGTTCTTGGACTCCACCACATCCAGGATGGTCACGTGGTCCCAGTTGAGAAGACCCAGGAAAACCGACGTCCCTGTGCGTTCCATCAGATCTTCCATGACCGGCCTTGCCAGTTCCTTAAGGTCGATCTGGGAATAGGCCTTTTTGCCGAGTTCAAAAAGAGTAAAGCCCAGGGTGTATCGTTTGGTTAGAGGGTCTCGCATGATGGCGCCCTGTTCCTCCAGGGCAGAAGTCATGCCATGGACCGTGCTCTTAGCTATGTTAAGGTCCCTTGCTATATCACTGATCCCCATCCCCTCTCTGGAGGAAGAAATGAGTTTGAGAATCTCGAAGGCCTTCC
>JAZDGZ010000544.1:0-14812 GCA_043806375.1 Pseudomonadota bacterium
GAGATCCTCCTAAACTGGCTTATTGACATTTTCCCGGATTAAGGGTAATAAAGCAACTCTTACAGCCCATAGGGCGTGCAGAGAGGAGAAATCATTATGGCTAGCAAGACGAAAAAGGCCAGGAACATTCGAAAATGGAAAGACAAGCCCAACAAGGCCAACCTGAAGGCGGACGCGAAGAGGATCGAAAAGAACAGAGAGATTCTGAAGGAGCTGGCGGCTGCAGACCGGGCCTGATGGGACAGACGGCAGGATCTCCTTTACCTCTTCTCCTTTTGAATGATGCTCAAGGCCTCCCTCTCACAGGCAAGAGACATCCTTTGCCATGAAAAGTTCTCTTCGGCAAAGCTGCGGCAAGCCTTGGGAGGGACATCATATTTTTCAGGCCGTTGAATCACGTCCTCCATCTTCTCCATCATATCTTGCCTCTTTATTCCCTCCTCTGATAGAAATGAGATGCGGGGCCGCCTTAAACTAAAAGGAGATGCTGGTTCCGGAAAAACTTTACCTGGTTCAATGAAACTCACGGAATGAATTCCGGAGACGTTGATTGAGGGGATCTTTCAATGCAGGCCAGAGCATCATCCATACTGATCACATCGGCATATTTGGCGTTCATATCCCACAGGCTTACCAGATGGGAAAGTTCAAATCGATCAAAGGTACATTCCTCGACAACAAAGACATTGTATCTGTAGGAAAGTCCATCGACGACTGTTGCTCGCACACAACCTGAGGTGCTGGTTCCGGTCACTACCAGACAATCCGCTCCCGTATTATGCAAAACAGCCGTTAGGGGGGTGAAAAGGAAGGCACTGGCTTTTGTTTTTTTGATGACCGGCTCCGAGGGCAGAGGCGCTATCTCTTCGGCTATCTCCCAGGATTCAGGATCCCATGTATCTTGCGGTCCGGACCACTTATCGGCTCCCCAGGCGTGATGTGCGGCGACAGGGTCGAGAGTCGTGTATATCACGGGGAGGTTTTTCCGCCTGAAGGCCTCGAGGAGCTTCTTTATATGCTCTAGGGCCCCCCACCCGGCCTCACCGCAGCTCGTCCGGTACTCTCGGGCCGATTCCAGTGCGGACTCCGGTTTTGATCCCAGAAAGGATTTGACTACATCGACAATGATCAGTGCAGGCCTTTTGCCGAAGGCCTGCTTTTCATCCCGTCCGAATGTCTTGAGCAGTTCCCGATCGGCATCCGTAAAAATTTCCTGCCATTTTTTCATCGCTGCTTTCTCCTCTTCGAACTTCAATTCTGTCCCATCTTCATTCCCAGATATTTCTCATAATACCACCCTGCAATCTCCCCCGCGGTTGCAATCCAGACATCCTCATGCCCCTTGATGTAACTCAGGGCCTTATCCAGCCATCCGATGCGATAGGCCTGACCGATGAGAAAAGGATGTAGCGCGATGCACATCACCCGCGCCTGTTGAGCCCCTTCGCGATATAAAGTGTCAAACTGGTCGATGATCATTCGGGAAAACTGTTCCGGAGCCATGTGATGATAGAGAAAGGCCGGGATATCGTTCAGGTCAACGGTGTAGGGAAGCGAGATGAGGTGGCCGCTCTTGACCTTCATGGGAAAGGGTTGATCATCGCAGCACCAGTCACAAAGATATCTGATACCCGCCCCGGCCAGAATATCCGGGGTCTTAAAGGTCTCCTGAAGGGCCGGACTGAGCCACCCAAGGGGCGGTTCACCAACCGCCTTTTTCACCACTTCCATGGCGGTGGTAATGATCTGCCGCTCTTCATCTTCGGTCTTACCCCCCAGGAGAATGGAGTTGCTGGTGCCATGGCCCAGGAACTCCCAGCCCCGTTTTTTCCCCTCTTCAATGATCATCGGGTATTGTTCACAAAGATCAGAGTTGAGAAGCACGGAGGCCTTGATACCGTGTTTGTCCAACAGTTCCATGAGCCTCCAGAGGCCGACCCTGTTGCCGTAATCCCGTGCTGCATAGTCAAATACATTGGGAGGAGGCACGTTAAATGAGCCGGCCCCGCCATAATCAGACCCTCCGATGTCGAAATATTCGATATTCACGCCGAACCAGAGAGCCACCCTGGCCTGACCGGGCAACTTGAAGGGTTTTCGTTTAATGATCGGCGAGTAGGTGTATCGGGTATTTTCCATCGCTCTCTCCTCTGATCCCGCCATGGGCGGGAGATATCTAAAATTTCTGAATAAATATCTTAACCTGGAAATCAGGTCTTCGGGGGATGTGGGTAATTTGAATGCATTGGCTCATCTCCCATTCAACGTTGATCGGTGCTCGATGGGATGTCGCAGCCTCAAGGTGATCCCTTTTCCCGGATCCACGCGATTCCAGTCGAACCGATGAACCGGAAGTGGGAGCCGATAATTCCCGATGATTTTCAAAAATGTTCTCTCCCAGATCCTTTCATTCCCGGACCAGGCCTCGAGAGTCGGGCGCAGCAAAGTCTTTTCTACCTGAAGCGAATATCCGGGATAGCGCCAGGTAAAGGGGCGCGCTCTTATTTGCTCCGGCAGAATTCTCTGAGGGACCACGTAACGGACAGGTGCTTCAGCGCATATGGTGACTCCCTTCCTTTGATCGGCTTGACCCAATGTTAGCCTTTTTAAAATGGTTTGTGCGGCTTTTTTCCCCTCCAGCGCGCACAGGTCATGCATGTCCGCTCCCCTCAGGACATTACCGGCAGCGAAGATGCCGGGCACCGGGGTCATGAGATCCATGTCTACAAGCGGTCCCAGGGTTGACGGGTCTCTCAGGATCGGCGTGTCATCGATCAATTTTGAATCGGGACGGAATTTCCCGGTCAGGATAACGGTGTCACAAGCCAGACGGAAAGTCCCTTTGCCCCTTTTTTGATAAAGCTCGACACCTTCCACGCGCTTCCGTCCCAGGATCGACTTGACGGATGTCCCCCGATAAACGGGGAAACACTTTACTAAAGACATCGCCTGGACGAAAATCGCGAATGTCTGGAGTTTTTCCCTTTCCTCTACCATGCCCGCAATGGAGACCCCGGCCCGCTTAAGCGTAAGCAGGCTCGATAGAGCAATAGCTTCACTTCCGATAATGACCGCCCGATGTCCCGGGCGTTGATGATGAAGATTGACCATTTGCTGCAGGGCGCCCGTTGTAAAGATCCCGGCCGGCCGGGCCCCCGGAATGCCCAGGGTTCCACGTGGGGTTTCGTAACACCCGGTCGACAAAAGAATACATTGGCTCCTATAGGACCTCAGCCCCTTCAATGAGACTGTGTCGATTTGATGATAGGCACCCGACTTTCCTGGTCTTATTCTCAGAACGGTTGTCCCGGTATAAATTCGGGTCGAGGATTGTCTCACCAGACGATCCAGTTCCCGTGCATAGGCCGGCCCCCTGTGGATGCGCCCCCGGTCCCTCATCCCAAAGTAGATATGGCAACTCCTTGGGACGCCCCCCAGTTCCGGCTCACTTTCAAAGAGGGCGGTCTTCAATCCTGAGGATTCGGACAATTTCAGGCAGGCGGAAATACCGGCCGGCCCACCCCCGATAACGGCCACATCCAATAGCGATGGATCATTGTCTTTCATTTTTTTCCTATGGCTGCAAGTTCCGGCATCGCACTCAGTAATGAGAGCAAATTATTTGGACAGGATGAACCCGTCCTCCGTCCCCCTGGGGCTATGGAGGGTGAACAGGATCTAAAGGATCTTTTTTGGCATGAATATCTTGTTAATCCTGTTCATCCTGTCCAAAACAATCTTAAAAAGCAGCGAACAACTCTTCGGAGCCCCGGCCTTTTTGGGTGACCTTATTTACGGGGATGTCCAATTCTCTTGCTAATATGTTCACCAGTCGCGGTCCGCAGAAATTGCGCTGGCACCTTCCCATGCCGGCCCTGGTCCGAAATTGAATACCCTGAATCGTCCTGGCCCCCCGCCTGATGGCCTCGACAATCTCACCCTCTGTGACCGTTTCGCACCGGCAAACCACACGGCCGTATCTGGAATCGCGGTGAATCAGGGCCTGCCTATCCTCATCCGGCAGTTTTTCAAATCGGGGTATGGCCCTCCTGTGGGCCTTATAGTCACTTTTTTCCGCCAAAGCCACGCCCCCGTTTCCGAGGAGTCCAACCACATATTTGGCCATGGCCGCGGAAACACAAAACCCGGGCAGCCGGATAGCAACATTCAAAAAACCCGCCTGCTTTTTGGAGAATTCAATAATATGATCCTCGGGATCCCTGGTATTGAATGATCGGACACCCACGAAGGAGGTGATAATGTCTTCCTTTGAGAAGGCCGGTATCAAGCCCCTGCCTAATGTAAGGTTTTCCTCGAACCATTCTTTCGTCGTATCCGTGGCCGTCTTGTCCACCGTGGGATAATAGGCGCCGCAGAACACATAGGGGTTTCCGTCAACCTGCACGCTCACGGCTTCAAAGCGTCCCGGCCTGGGAGGCGCATGGATGCAGTTGACGGAACCCAGGATCCCGCTCAAGCGTTTATCGCAGAGCAGCATTTGGCTCCTGTTATGAACCAGACCCCAGTCATCACGGGCATCGGCCATGTCCGCGATGACGTCGGCATATAAACCCGCTGCATTGATCACATAACTGCTCTCAATAGACCCTTTTGATGTCTGCGTCATGAAGCCGCCGTTCAAAGGTGTAATGGCTTTGACCCGGGCATCATATAAAAAACGGACGCCATTGTCCCTGGCGTTTTCCGCATTGGCGATGGCATAATCCGGAGGAAAGATCGTTTTGGTCCATTTTTCCTCATAAACCCCCGCCAGGGCGTCCCGGTTTATTTTCGGCGACATCTCCAGTACATCCTGACGGTCGAGCCAGGTCACATCCTCTTTAATGCCCATGAGGGAACTGATGTCCATCAGTTGCCGCAATCCTTTAAGCTCCTCCTCATTCCTGGCGACAAAGAGCATTTTTGTCTGCGCATAAGGCACTTCGAGCCTCTTGGCCAGAGGCTCGAACAGCCGATAACCCTCTTCGGTCAATTTTAGTTTGAGGGTGTCCGGTTCCCACAAATGCGCCCTGGGGGCCATAATGCTTTTCAACACCAGAGAAAAGGCCATCACCAGGCTGCGACCGGAATAGACCAACCCATGGCCGGCTTTTGTCTGCCCCGTGAAGGTGTCGGGGCTTTTTTCCACCACGATCACATCCGTCTTATATTGAGACAGCTCCCGGGCGATGGATGCACCGGTCATGCCGGCCCCGATGATTAAGACCTCTGTTTTCAGGGTCTTTTCCCTATTCATTTCAGGATTTTCCTCGCATGAAACCTCACGCCCACCCGGCGATCACCACCCGTCCCGCCGGAGGCGGGACTAGAGGCACAGAAAACACAGAGGTTATTGTTCTTTTTGATTTGTCGGGAGACAACGACAAATCAAAACCAACCAGCCTCCGGCAGGGGAAATGCCTGTATCTTCGCCCGAAGGGCCGAGGTCTTTTCCTGATCGGATATCTCCCCGATCGGGAAATAATATTCTCTCTCTGTGCCCTCCGTGACTCAGCGGTGAGAAAAGATGATCGCATTGAAATTCAAGTCTTGTTTTAAACCTTCGGCTCAATGCTGTGGATCTGGGGCTCATCCTTTTTTACCATGTCCACCTCGAACATGACACCACAGACCGGGCAAAAATACTCTCTCATCACAAAGGTATCACTCTTCACCGCATATGACGCCAGGAATTCGGGTTGTGCCTTGGAAATCGGCACGGTCCTCTTGGAGGCAAAGCCTTTATAGTCATTCTTGACCGGCCCCAACTCATGACCGCATTTGATACAGACATAAACCATGTCCCCCTGCACGTCCTTTGTCTCCAGGTATTCAAGCAGCCTACCCATGTCAGCCTCCTCGGATCAGTTTTTATCTTCAATCACTCTTGTCCAAAAACGATTTCACCGCAAAGTCGCAGAGATCGCAGAGCGAGGGTTCTTTTATCAGAATTCCTGAGAGGGGAATTCTGATAAAGTTGTCTATCGCGTAAAAATAAATCTTTTTCTTTTGCCCGAAGGGCTTGTCCCAAAGTATTTTCCCCCTTCTCAGGGGAAAATACTATAAACAAAAAGCTCAGCGTTCTCTGTGTCTCTAGTGAGCGAAGCGAACGGGCGGTGAAAAAAACCTTGACCTTTAACCACTCTCCCCCGCTTTAAGTCTTTCATCAATCATCTCCTTGCGAAGCTTTTCGGTCTTTGCTGAATCGAGAGTCAGTGTCTCAGGGTTTACGACGACCCCATAGGCCTCTTTGGCATATTCAAGGGTCACCTCGCCATCTTGAACGTCCTGAAAAACCCGTTGGGGATCGCGTTCGAGCGGGTCTCCATAACCGCCGCCGCCGCCGCACCAGTAGACGGATACATCGTCTGAATCGATGGTCCAGAGGCTCTTCGGGTAGGGATTTTCTCTCTCCCCTTGGATATCCTCGGCATTCCTGGGAAATTCACCGCGTTTGAACTGCTCCCTGACATCCGAACTTGTGATCAGGTGCATGGCAATATTCGGGGCGGGATACCCTCCGGATGTGCCGTTGCCGACCCTCGCATCGAAGCCGTGACTCAGTCCCACGTTGGTCAAGGGACTCCCCGCATCCCAGGGCATATAGGCGGTGACCATGGCATTGCCGCCACGGTATTTTCCGATGCCTCCGGTATCGGGGACTTCCTTGCGGTAAAGGGTCAATATGGGGTAAAGGATTTCATGCATCTCCGCATCCGCGATCTTGGTCTTCGGGCACCACATGTTGCCTGCGACATTATCGCCGTCCCTGTCCGGCAGTCCGCCGCCCCCCCCGGCAATTCCCATCATCAATATGGTGGCAAAAAAGTTCCCGTCGTGATTGATGCCCGAGGGTTGTGCATCATGGATGGCCCCACCGGGTACGCCACAGCACTCCTTCCGGTCCTCTTGGCTGGTTTGAAGCATCTTTGATATCAGCTCCTGCCCAAGACCCTCGATGGCATAGCCGCTGCCTGATGGCGTAGAATAGGAGACCGCCCCGGGCTTGACCGGGTTGGCTATGGTCCCCTCCGGTATAATGAATTTAATCGGTCTGTGGATGCCCGAGCTCCAGGGGACGTCATGGCAGAGCATCACCACATAGGCGCCCATCAGGTTTCCGGTGGCGGCGGGATAACCCGAATTCTCGCACTGGGGGGATTGGGGGTCCGTGCCGGTCATGTCAAAGGTGAGCGTGTCTCCCTCCTTGATAAGGGCGCAGGAGAGTTTGTAATGGGGCAGCTTTTCGCGATTGATGCCCTCGTTGTAGTGGACGGCCCTCCATGTACCGTCCGGGATCCTCTTGAGCTTGGCCCGCACCATCTCCTCGGAAACATCCTGTATCTGCTCAAACAGGGCCAGAATGGTCTCCTCACCATAGCGATCGCAGAGCTCGTTCACTCTCGCCTTGATCACATTATTGGCCGCGACTTTTGAGGCAATCTCGCTGATCGTAAAAACTGGCGTCCGCACGGAGGCCTGTATCAGACTGACCACGTCCTTTCGCCACCGGCCCCTTTCAATAATTTTCATGGCAGGAATCTGCAGGCCCTCTTCATAACACTGTTCCGGTCTGACCATGATGCCCCCCGGATCTCGACCGCCGATATCCATCTGGTGTGAGGCCGCGGCCGCAAAACCGATCCGCTGCCCCTGAAAGATGATCGGGGCAACAAGGGCGACATCCGGGCCGTGGCTGGCGGCCGTATAGGGGTCGTTGCACACAAATTGGTCATCTTCATATATCCCCGGATTTTCCTCATATTCCCTGGCGATATATTGGCCGGCCAGGGAGAGGGAAGGGGTCCAGTGGACAAGGCCGGCGCCAAAAAGGGCCAGATAACCCCTTTTGTCCAGTATCGCCTCCTGGTGGTCTCCAACCTCGGTCACGACGGCGCTGCCCGAGACATGACTGATGGTGTAATAGGCCTCAGAAATGATCTGATCCAATCTGTGTGAAAGGATTTCAAAGGTGACAGGATCCAACTTTTTCTTTTCCACGGCTTTATCCCCTTTATTTGATAACAATGTTCATGTATTCGTCCGCCCTCGCTTCCCGCTCCGGAGGGATGACAATGGTCGTTTGCTCGGCCTCTATAATGGCCGGCCCGACAAGGGTGTTCCCGGGCTCCAACTTGGCATTGTCGTAGATATCCGTCGGACGATATTCATTATAGAGCCTGAAAAAAACGTCTCTTTTGCCTTTCAGTGCCTTTGAGGCATCGCTACCCTTTAGCTCGAGTCTTGACAGCCTGGGCTTACGAATCCTTCCGATACCGTCCACCATGAAGGCCGTCACAAATCTTCCCGAGGGGGTGTGGGCCGACCCCTTGCCGTATAAAGACTCATAGAGTTCGTCAAACTGAGTGCACAGACCCTCAACGGCCTCTTCATCATAGACCTTTCGTTCGATTGGCATCCTGACCGTATAATACTGCGCTCCCCACCTCATATCGATAGCGTAGATGAAGGTTCGGTCTTTTTCTTTAATGCCGTCCCTCTCCAGTTCCTCGTCGGCTGCTTTTTCCAGAGTTTTAAAGTTTTCGTTGAACAGCTCAGGATCCATGGGCATGGGGCTGAAATGGAACATTCGATGATTGTGAAGAATATCAGAGGTCGCCATGCCCAGAGCGGAAAAGGTCGAGGCGACTGAAGGGATCACGATTTCACTCACCCCCAGTTCAGCGCCATATACGGCCGCATGAAGGGGGCCGTTTCCTCCATAGCCGAAAAGGGCGAACTCCTTGGGGTTATAACCCCGCTCGATCGTGGCGCTCCTCACCAGGTCCGCCATCTGGGCGTTCACGATATCGTACACCCCGGCCGCGGTCCTGGTCACATCCCAGCCGAGCCGGTCGGCCAGGTTTTTCATGGCATCATGGGACTTTTCCGGGTAAAGTTTCATCTTGCCGCCCAGGAAATAGTCAGGATTCAAATACCCCAAAATCAGATCCGCATCCGTGACCGTCGCCTCCGTCCCGCCTGATCCGTAGCACGCCGGTCCGGGGTGCGCCCCGGCACTCCGGGGACCGACTCGCAAAAGACCGGTTAAGGGGTCAACCCAGGCGATACTGCCCCCTCCGGCACCTATGGAAACGACGTCAACCATGGGAAAGGAGACCGGGTATCGGACGACGACCGGTTCCCGGGCATAGGTCAGCGAGCCCTTCACAAGGAGGCTTATGTCAAAGCTTGTGCCCCCGACATCTGCTGTGATGATGTTTTCACGGCCCATCAGGTCGCCCAGGTACTTCGATGCGATCACGCCCGCTGCCGGACCCGAACTGATCGTCGTAAAGGGCTTGGCCTCGCGGCCATAGACGCAGCCCCCATGGGCCTGCATCACAAGCATGGGATGCTTGAGCCCCTTGCCCCCGAGCAATTCGTCCAAAGACAACATGAAATCTTTCACCTGGCGGCCGACATAGCTGTCGATAATCGTGGTATTGCTTCTCGCATATTCGCCGAGAGTGGGGGCCATTTCGTGTGAGATTGAGCAATAAATCTGCGGGAAGGTCTCCGAAAGGATCTTTTTGAGCGCATCTTCATGAACGGGATTGCTAAAGGACCAGAGAAGACATACGGCGATGCTCTCCACGCCTTCATCGACCAGGCCTTTGATCGCCTCTTTTGCCTCTTCGGTATTTAGGGGACAGACCACCGAGCCCTTCCAGTCGATCCGTTCGGTGACACCCCTCACTAACGTCTTTGGGACCAGGGGCTCCACCTTTCTGGTCCTGTAGGCCTCCCTCACTTCACTTTCCGGAAGACCCGCCCATTTCGAGAGCCCCCCCCTGGCGATATGATGCACGTGCTCATGCCCCACCGTGGTCACAAGGCCGGTTTTGGCCCCTGACCGATTGATGATGGTATTTGTGGCAATGGTGCTTCCCAGAACGAAACCTTCCGTTTCACTGAGCATACCGTCTGTTGTCAGCCCCATGGATTGTGCCGCAGCCTCCAGCCCGTTCATGATGCCTTCACTAAAATCAGGAGGTGTCGACAGGGCCTTGCCTGTGTGTATCGCTCCGCCTTCGCCTATGACAACCACATCCGTAAAGGTCCCACCTGTATCAACACCGACGACGTATGACATTTTTACCTCCTTTCATTTATCCCGAAAACCCATTTCTTGTGACATCAAAGTCTTTTATAGCTGTACATCATCACCAGTATCTTTGCTTTTTTTTCCCCAAGGCTGCTGGCCGAATGGGGAACACCTGAATCAAAATAGACGCTGTCGCCTTCCTCCATGATATAGCGCTTTCCTTCATAAATGAATTCGTATGTCCCTTCCAGGACATAGATGAATTCCTCGCCCTCATGCTGGAAAATGTTCTTTTCGTTAAAGGAAGCCTGGACAATATAGGGCTGCACGTTTTTGCCGGGCTTGGTGAAACCGAGGGCCTCATATTTAAGACCATAGGAGGAGCCCAAAGTCTCTACCACCTTCCCCTGATTCCTTTTTGTCAAAGAAAGTCTGATATCGCTGGAAGATTCCAGCTTTTCACTCAAAAGATAGGCGACCTCCACTTCCAGAACCATGGCGATTTTGTTTACTGTGGAATAGGGTGGCGCTTTTTTCGATCTTTCTATTTTGGATAAATAAGACTTCGTAAGACCGGTACGGTCGGCAAGTTCTTGAAGAGTGGTCCCTTTCTGCTTCCGTATCGCCTTTATGTTCTTTCCAACAGACTCTTCGTTCATAAGTGGATTTCCTTTCCGGCCCGGCAGTATGCTTAGGGGATCAGGTGAAAAACAGCGCCTGAAACGCCTAAAAGACTCTCGTGAATGGGTATAATGTTCCCCTGTCAGAGTTTCCAATTAATTGACAAATATTTTCACCTAAGCAATGGCACTTCTTTTATTTATATGTTATAAAAGCTCAAAATGTCAATTTGAATCTCGCCTGCCAATTTTTAATGTTGACAAATGGGACACACAAACGTAAGGTGCCATCAGGTTGACCCGAAGAGAAGGGCAAGGTCCTTTGAGAGAAACTACGTCAACCCAACTTAAAAAGGAAACCTTTGGAAAACCTCAATGAATTTCACCTATTGGGCTTCAATGTTTTAAAGATCCGAATTCAATGATAATCCGTTCATTTTTCAGAAACATAAAGCGCTTTCAGCGAGGGAAGGGGGGAGAGAAAGACCATCGCAGCGGGATAATGGGCATTTTGATGGCAAACATCAGTCTGGACATTATAGCAGCAAAGGAGGTCGAAATTGTTTGAAATCTTAATAGATACAGGCGGGACTTTCACCGATGGCGTGCTCATCGGGAAAAACGGGGATGTCGGTGTGGCTAAATCCGAGACCAATCCTGCAAACCCGGCCAAAGGCATCATGGAGTGTATTGCCAGTCTGGCTAAAGAACAAAATATGACCGCGGAAAAATTATTATCGGATACAGCCACCGTTCTTATAGGGACCACTTTACCGACCAATTGCATCCTGGAGGGAAAAGGGGCCAAATGTTGTCTTATTCATACCAAAGGCTTCAGGGATGTTTACGAATTGGGCCGGACCATACCCAAGGTCGATATTTATAACCTGAAGGTGCTTCCACCTAAGGTACTGATTCCCCGGCACCTTCGTTTCGCTGTGGAAGAGCGCATGCAGTATAACGGCGAAGTGATCACACCTTTAAAGGAAGAAGACGTCCTGGAAGCGGTAAAAAAAGCTAAGGCACAGGGAGTCGAGGTTCCGGTCGTCTCCTTCCTGCACTCTTATATTAATCCGGAACACGAAGAGCGGGCAGCCGAGATTATTAAAACGGAGTATCCGAATGTGGTCGTATCCTCTCGAATCGTCCGGCGATGGATTGAGTATGATCGTCTCAGTACTGCGGTCTTCGCGGCCTATGTCAAACCGCTTCTAACGCGTTTTGTCAATGCCCTGGAAGATGAACTGAATAGCGCGAGTTTCGGCGGAACCCTGTTGTTCAGTACAGGTATGGGCAATGTCGCTTCGGCTGATTTATGTCTGGAAAACCCCGGGTATTTGATCGGGTCCGGGCTCGCAACGGGAGCTCTCATGGGGCGGTTCCTGGCGGAAGTAAACGGTTTTCAGGACGTGCTGACCTTTGACATGGGGGGAACGAGCGTCGACATGGGTGTGCTCAAGGACAGGACCATCGCCACCACGCCGGAGTCCATCATAGGGGATCAGAAAAATGCCCTGGAGTCGATGGATATCCCGAGTATTGGAGCGGGCGGTGGGACGATTGCCTGGATCGATAGTCTGGGTGTCCTTCGTATCGGGCCATCGAGTGCGGGGGCCGAGCCGGGGCCCTCTTGCTACGGCAAGGGAGGCAGTGAACCCACGGTAACCGATGCCAATGTGCTCCTGGGATATATCCCGACGGATTTCTTTCTGGGCGGATCGATCCCTTTAAATGCGGAGCTGGCGAAAAAGGCGGTTGATAAAAAGATCTCCGGGCCTTTAGGCCTGGATACCATCGACGCGGCCTACTCCATATCCTCCCTGACGGAAACGGTCATGGCCGAAAGAATCTTTCTGACGATTGTGGAAAAGGGGTACGATCCCAGGGATTTTGTGCTGATCGCAGGGGGAGGTGCAGGACCGGTGCATGCCGTTGCGATGGCAAACAAACTGGGCATGAAGCAGGTTTATATACCCAAGCATGCCGCTGTTTTCTCCGCTTTCGGAGGCGCCGTGGCGGATTATGGGCATGTGTTGAACAGTTTTTTCTATCAGAGAGATGATATCGCCGACATTGAAGAAGCGAAAAAAAGATTCCATTCGCTTGAAAAAGAAGGCATTGAAATTCTGGAGAAGCAGGGGGTCGAGGCAAAAAATATGGCGCTCGCCCGCGGGGCCGAGATGCGTTATTTCGGCCAGCTTCGGGATATCGACATCGTCCTGCCTGAAACCGTACCCGGAGACGATTTCAAGGAAGAGACTTTCAATCAGCTCGTGAAAAGTTTTCACGAAAGACACGGGGAATTATACGGCTGGTCGGACCCCAAACTTCCGGCGATCCTTGCAATACTCAAACTTCGCGCCATCGGGAAGAGAAAGCCCTACGTCCTGAATAAGCAGGCTTTGTCCGGTGAAGACCCGTCCAAGGCCTTGAAACGCGAGCGACAGGTCTACTTCAAACAGCTCGGAGGATTTGTTCAGACCCCGTGTTATGACGGCGACCTTCTGAAACCCGGGAACCTCATAAAGGCCCCTGCCATTATCGAAGAGAGAAAGACGACCGTAGTGGTGCCTCCCGGATCGAAACTCGTCGTTGACGCCTATGAAAACTATCTGGTAACCCTGTCTTAAGGACGAGGGAACAGCCATCGTTATTGATGAAAAGGAGGAAGACTAATGGTTAAAGACAAAGGCATAGAGGTGGATCCTTTGACACTGGCCGTTGTTGAAGCAAGATTGAATGCCATGAATGAAGAGCTGGGAACAAGGCTGTTTCGCCAGTGCTTTTCCGTTCCCACGTCCCATATCCGTGATTTAGGCACCGTGCTTTTCGACAAAGATGAGCGGACACTGAGCATAGGGAATTTCATGCCCGTCCATACCGGCGGGAGTCATGTTTCGCTGAAGGGGATGCTGGACTGGATCGGACGTGAAAATGTCCATCCGGACGATTTTATCATTGCAAACGACCCCTTCATCGTCCGGTTCGGGCACCTGGCGGACTGGTCATTTTTGCGTCCCATATTCTTTGAGGGCGAACTCGCATTTTATCACTTCGCCCGAACCCACCAGTACGACAGCGGGGGCGCCTATCCCGGCTGTTACTTCCCCCGGAGTTATGACTGTCACGGAGAGGGATTGATGATACCCCCCGTAAAACTCATAGAGCGGGGTGTGATCGACGAGAAGGTCTACTCCGTCATTCTCCGGAATCTGCGGGGTTCCGCCTTGGTTCGTGCCGATAATATGCTCATGTTCGGGTCCATGAAGCAGATTGAAACGAGGATCATCGAACTTCTGAAGCGCTACGGCAAAGAGACGGTCATGGCCGTTTGCGACGAACTGATCAGAAGAGCGGAAGAAAGGGTCAGGAAGTTGATCGGGGAATGGCCGGCCGGGACCTACTATGCGGAACGGGCGGCGGACTGGGACGGCACGACCGATCGTCCGGTGTGGGTCAGGCTGGCCCTGACGGTCAAACCGGAGCAAGGGGAATTGATATTCGACTTCTCGGAGAGCGATCCTCAGGTGGATTTTATCAACGTCCCCCTGGGGCAGGTCTGGTCTGCCGTCGCCGCCGGGCTCTTGTGGTGCATGCCCCCCGGGGTGCCTCGCAATCAGGGCTTTTTCAACTGTATGGACGTGATTACCAAGGATGGGACCTGTTTGAGTCCCGTATATCCGGCCACGAGCGCATGCCAGGCCGTGACACTGGGGCTTGAAATCACCGAATGTGTTCAGATCGCCATGAGCCAGGTTGCTCCTGAAGAAACGCCCGCAACCTGGGGCAGGCACTCCAATGCTCTCTATGCCGGCAAGCGCCGGGATATGATTGACCCCAGAACCGGATCTATTTCCGAATACACCGCGCATACCTTTCATGCCGTGCCTTCAAGCGGCGCGGCACTCGGGTTTGACGGCGTCGACGGAAGCGGCTCCAGCCCCCTGGGCGGGGCATCCGTGAGGGCGCCTGTCGAGGTCGAAGAATGGTATATCCCCTATCGGTGGCTGAGCTATGAATTCAAAACCGATTCAGAAGGCGCGGGAAAATGGCGGGGAGGACTGGGCACCCATGTAGAGGCAATGAATGTCTATAACCGCGATGTATGGCAGCCGCTCGACTGCCTGACGATGACGGGCAACGC
>JAZDGZ010000545.1:0-11646 GCA_043806375.1 Pseudomonadota bacterium
TCGGATCAGGGCACTTCCGCCCGAATATAGAATATAAGAGAGATTGGCTGAAAAAAAACTATCAGGAAGGGCAGATGACGGGGGCCTATACCTTTGGAACAGCCGTTGCAGAGGTCGAGGTGGATGAACAGACCGGAGAGGTGAGGGTATTGAAGATCACAGCGGCACAGGACTGCGGATTTGCCATAAACCCGGTCTCCGTGGAAGGTCAGATCGAGGGTTCAGCCGGATTTGCCTTAGGCCAAGCCCTGCTTGAGGGCCTCTCAATGGACCGGGGGCAGGTGATGAATTCAAGTTTTGCTGATTATGGCCTTCCCACTGCGCCTGATATGCCTGAAATAGCTTCTTTGCTCATCGAAAGCAATGATCCAAACGGGCCCTACGGCGCAAAGGAGGCGGCAGAAGCAGTCCATCCGGCAATCATTGCAGCCATCGCCAATGCGGTCGCAAAGGCCGCCGGCATCCGCCCCAGGAGCCTTCCCATGACCCCCGAAAAAATCCTCGAACTCATGGCGAAGTCTGGGGCAAACAAGGAATGAGGGTAACGCCGCCCTTCGGTTTTGTCCTTCGACTTGCTCAGGACGGTGAGCCAAGCCGAACCGCTCAGGGCCGTGAGCCTGTCGAACGGCAGATGGGCGTTTTTAAGCAGCCCTCTGGCCTGCTTTCCTAGAAATATAGTAAAGCTCCCCGCCCTTGCGGGCGGGCCACCCTGGCGTGATTTGGTAAAGAAGCCCTTCACATCTCCTTATCCGTATATCTCATGGCAGATTCTTGCGCCGGCTGCGGCATCCTCGGCATAATAATCGGCCCCTGTGAATTGGCGTACATGTTCGTTGCAGGGGGCGCCGCCGATGATGACCTTCACCTCGTCGCGCAGACCGGCCGCACTGAGCTCATCCACCACCTTTTTCATCTCGGGGAAGGTAAAATTGAGAAGCGCGCTGAGGCCAAGCACTCTTGCCCCCTCCTCCTTCATTGTCTTGACAAACGTCTGAGCCGGCACATCCACACCCAGATCGATCACCTCGAACCCATTCCCCTTAAAAATAGTCACCACGATGTTCTTGCCGATATCATGGATGTCGTCTTTAACGGTTCCGATGACCACCTTTCCCTTTGATAAGCTCTTCTGTTTCCTCTCGCCCAGCATGGGTTCCAATTTGGCCATGACGCCGGTGAAGATTTCGCCCGACATGACGAGTTCACTGATGAAATACTCGCTCTTCTCAAAAAGGTTGCCCACTTCCACCATCGCCCGGTTACACTCTTCAATAATCTTTAGAGGGTCTTCTCCCGATGTCATCTTCTGCTTGATCAAAATATCCACCTTTTCTTCATTAAGGGTCAAAAGGGCCGTTCCTAATTCCGTTAGATCACTCACTGTAAAACCTCCTCTCAGACGGGATCTTTTCACAAGACGGAAGATGGGTCTGCATTACCAGGCCCATGACCAAAGCCAATTGTATGCCCTGTGCTCCAGATCCTCCCAGTTCTCTTTTATTAGTTTCTCGTCCCCTGCGATACTCCCCAGTTCGGCCAGTTTCACATCCCACGGCGTCACGACCCTCCGGGGAGGCGGTTGCCACCCGGCGGGGGGTGTGGGGCTCATCTGGATGTCGAATGTCGTCGGGCCGTCATAGTATCGGCCATACTTGACCACGGTATCGATCATGGCCCTGTAGTTCTCGGGTTTTGTGTGATAGGGTATGCCGCAGCCTCCATTAATGATATACCCTCCATCTTTCCCCACCGTCTCGCAAAGGAGCTTCGTTTTCTCCCGCACCTCATCAGGGGTGCCCAGGATAAGAAGGGAATCGGGCATGCCGCCGGCGATGCATTGATAGCCCTTGAGATCCTCCTTTGCCTTGAAAATGTCTCCTTGAACGTCAATGTCGCAAAGAATTTTACCCTTGGGCATCTCACGGAAATGGTGCCAGTTCGGACCCCAGTCCCCTTCCAGGTAGGGTCTTATGGTGTAGCCGGCATCAATCAACATCATCATGGCCTTCTTGAAAGAGGGCCAGTAGAAGGTATCAAATTGCTTTGGAGAGAGGAATGGATGGGCCCCTCGATGGAGAGGCATGAATACGGGATAGCGCCTAAGAGGATCTGCGATGGCCAGAGCGGCGTTAACAATGTCAGGGATAAGAGCGTCGCAGGCATCCAGGACCTTGTCAGGCTTCCTGTGAATATCGATCATGATGCCCCTCAGCCCTCTTAGCCCATCCGCAAGATAGTCAAAAGGGGCAAGCATCACTCCCGCCATGGGCAGGGGCATGCCCAGCTCGTTTTGAAGGGAGATGGCCCGGTTTCTCATCATAGCGCCCATCACGGCAGCGGCCATTCCCCCTTTTAAGAAGGCCATATAGGAACGAACGGAGCCACGCTCCTTGAAGTCATCGAGTGCCCTGGGCAGAAAGCGCTCGAACATGAACTCCACGGGATTGTTGATGAGTAGGTCATACTCATCGCTCTTCATCCTCTCCCCTTCAACAAACTGAAACTGAACGGTAGGAGAGATGTCCCTTCCAGGCAATTTATACATATTCCAGCCTACCGCATCAAGAAGCGGTCCCCAAAATCTCCCGCTCCGCAAATTATCCACTTCGGGGAAATCTTTCACAAATTTTTTGTCCGCCTCCAACCACGTGCTGTTATCATAGGTGAACCGTTGATTATCATATCCCGCATAGACCTCAGCAAAGTAGTTCGACCCGGCCGAAATGGGAATGCGATCCGAGACTTCCAGAGCGATCGCAGCCTGGTACCTCTTGAGTCTCTCTTCAAACCGTGCTTTTACTTCATCCGACATCAATTTTCCCTCCTACGCTTTGTCTTTGGGGTTCCGATCCCCTCCTCCTTTGAAGCACTTGCCGTCTGGATTGAGCAAGCTATCAGACGGCACTCTTCAAGTTGACACCCAAGGCAGGATCATTGGGTGGAGGCCTTTGTCCCCAGATAGGCCTCCACCACATGGGGATCTTTCAATACGTCCTTGGGTCTTCCGTCGGCAATCTTGTTTCCGAAATTCAGAACAACCACATGATCGGCGAGATCTCCGACCATTTGCATATCATGCTCCACCCAAATCATGGTTGTGCCGATCTCATGCTTGATCCTCAGGATGAATCTCGCCAGCTCCTCCTTCTCGCGGCGGTTCATTCCGGCAGAAGGCTCATCAAGAAGCAGAACCTGAGGCTCCATGGCCAGGGCCCTTCCAAGCCCTACGATCTTCTGGATTCCGTAGGGCAGTCCGGATGCGTTGTTCTTTCGGTAACGCTGAAGTTCCAGAAAATCGATGATTTTTTCAGCTTCCTCGCGATGGGTCGCCTCCTCTTTGACGGTTCTGCCCCAGAAAAGACCGTTCGAGACAAGGCTGCTGTTCATCTTGATATGGCGCCCTACCTGGATATTCTGCAGGACCGACATATGCCTGAAAAGTTCTGCGTGTTGAAATGTCCTGGCAATCCCTGCACTAGCCACATCATGCGGTTTTAGACCGACCAGGTCTCCGCCCTCGAATAGGATCTTACCCCCCGTGGCATGGTAGATACCGCTTATGCAGTTCAGAAGACTCGTCTTTCCGGCTCCATTCGGGCCGATCAGGGCAACGAGGCTTCTTTTGCGGACATCCACACTGATTCGACTCAGAATACTGAGCCCACTTATCGAAAGCGAGATGTCCGCAATGTGCAGATGAACTGTTCTATCCATACAATCTCTTGGTGCGCCGATACTGTTTGATATCCCTGTAGCTTCTCTGAACGTCCCTTTCCCCTTGCCCCAGGTAAGACTCTTGAATGTCTTTATTCCTCTTGAGCACCGATGGCTCTCCTGAGAGCACAATACGTCCATTTTCGAGGACATATGCAAAGTCAGCGATTTCGATCGCTGCCAAGGCATTCTGCTCCACCAGGAGCACGGTCACATCTTGCTCGTCTCGAATCCTTCTCACCAGATTCATCAGTTCCTCAACGATGATAGGCGCAAGACCTAACGACAATTCATCTACCAGCAAAAGCTGCGGTCGACATAGCAGGGCAGTGGATAGTGAGAGCATTTGGCGTTCGCCCCCGCTCAGATACCCACCCAAACGCTTCTTGATATGTTCAAGGACCGGGAAGTAGCGATAGATAAGATCGTAGACCGCCTCTATCTCTTCCCTGTGTTGGGATATGGATACCGCCATCTGGAGATTCTCTTCCACGGTGAGGGTCTCGAAAATCTTCTCCCTCTCAGGCACCAGGACAATTCCCTTCTTGGTGATCCGATGGGGGGCTTTGTTCTGGATTTCCTCCCCTTTGAATCGGATAGACCCCTCCGTGACCCGTGCGGCATCAATGCCCAGGAAGCCGGATATGGCTCTCAAGGTCGTCGTCTTCCCGGCGCCATTAACCCCTAGAAGGGCCACAATCTGCCGGTTTCTCACCTCAAAGGAAACGCCCTCTAGGGCTACAGAGATGTTGTGATAGACAACCTCAAGCTTGTCGACATCCAAGAGTGTTTTATCTTCAGACTTCATTTTGCTCTCGGTGAGCTGTGCTTAAAGGGCCAGAGGACAAAATAGTTCCTTATCCTCGCCCAGATCCCTACAAGCCCGCCGGGCTCAACAACCAGAAAAACAATCATGATCAGGCCGAAGATTATGTGGTTGATGCTGAACATGTAGGTCGAAAAACGTTGAGGAACCTGCACGGCAGTCACAAAACCTTCAATCAGGTACGGTAAAAGAACAACGAAAATGGTGCCGAGTATGGCCCCTAAAATGGATCCCATACCGCCGATGATAACCATGGCAACATATTCGATGGTCATGAGAAGCGAGAAGGCCTCCACCGAGACGAAACCTCTGTAGTAGGCAAAAAGACAGCCCCCCAGGGATGTGATAACCGAACTGACCACGAATGCTGAAAGCTTATAGGAAGAAAGCTTGATGCCAAGCGCCTCTGCAGCGATATCTCGATCACGGATCGCCATCCACGCCCTTCCTGTTCGTGAACGAAGCAGGTTCATAGCGAAGACAAGGATCACGACATCAATAAGCAGCAGGGTGAAGTACCAAGCCCGAGGATCCTCGATGATCAGGGGTCCTAATGAAGGGGGTTCGACAATAATCCCCGTGGCAAAACCTCTCCTGGACTCATATTCAGCCCCCATGTAGGCGACTATAAAATGAAGAGCAAGTGTGCTGAGAGCCAGGTAAAGGCCCTTCAGTCTCAATGACGGTAACCCGAAAACAAAGCCCAAAATCGCCCCAACAAGTCCCGAGGCCGGAAAAGTGACCCAGATGGGCGCGCTCAGTTCCTTAAACAGGATAGCTGTCGTGAATGCGCCCGCAGCGATGAGCCCTGCATGCCCGAGAGAGATCTGTCCGGCGTATCCCGTGAGCAACATGAGTGCGATCGCCCCAACGAGTGCCAGCAAGACTTGGCTGACCAGGTCCAGAAGGAATGCCGAAGCAAGAAATGGGAGGACGACCATCACAACCAGGAGCACACTTAGGCAGGCCCAACGCGCACGGGTCTCCACAATGGCAAAGTCCCTTCGATAACTCGTTTTGAAGTACCCGCTGGCAAACGCCATTTCATACCCTTTCCAACTCTTCTTTGGTACCGAAAAGCCCCCACGGGCGGAACATTAGCATCAGGAGCAACACGAAAAAAGGGGCTGTCTCACTCGCTTGAGGGCTGATATACATGATGGTCAGGATCTCCGCCAGTGCGACGACAAAAGCTCCCGGGATCACGCCGATGAGGCTGTCCAGCCCGCCAACCAGGACAACGGGAAAGGCCTTGAGCCCGATCACAAACATACCCGGATCCAGACCGGAATCGCATGCCTGGATCATGCCTGCCAGGCCGCCGCTGAAGGCCCCGATACCCCATGACAGGGCATAGTATCTGTGAAGTCCAATCCCTCTCTGCGAGGCGAGCAAAGGTTTTTCTCCAACCGCCCGCATTCGCAGTCCCCACTTGGTGAACTTGAGGCAGAAGAAAAGCCCAAGGTAGAGACAAACCGCGGCAACAACCTTTACGATCCCAAAGGTCGAGATCACCGCTCCCTTTACTATTTCATGGGAAGCATTTTGCACTTGCAGGTATTGGAGAGGATGCAAAAGCTGTGATGTCCATATCAGGTTCATCAATCCCCGCAAGAGGATGCCCAGGGCAACGGTCACAAGAACGGCTGCAAAGATGGATTCTCCTGCCATGAACCTCATCAAAAAGAGATAGACAAGAAAACCAAGGGCGGTACTTAAAATGCAGGCCAGGACAAAGGATGGGACAGGACTCGAAAAGATACTCAGGGCGACGGTGAAGATAAAATACCCCCCCAAGGCCATGAACTCGCCGTGGGCAAGATTCAGAACGCGGCTTGATCTGTAGATAAGCACATACCCGCAACAGATAAGGGAATAGAGGGCTGACAGAACGATGAGATTAACCAAGATCTGCATAAGGGAGAACCTCTTGAATCCGCACTGATATCCTTCTCTTGGTCATTCGCCCAAGAGAACCTTCAGGCAGTTTTCATCCAATGCTTCAGCACTCAGCCCCACCCTCCCCTCCTGGGGGAAGGCAGGGAGGCCGTGTGATGCTCCACGGCCTGAACACTGCTCTTTCGGTCTCGTCTCCTATTTGACCTCCAGGGGTGTCCAGTCTTTGGCAATAACAACGCTACCCTTATTAGAGTCCCATTTGTACACCCTATAAGATGTCACTGTCCTGAAGTGGTTATTCTCTGTCCAGATGAGAGGCGCTCCTTTCAATCCCCTTGTGTCGACCTTGACCTTGTTCATGGCAGCCCGCACCTTAGCCGGGGTCGCCGGCCAGGGGGTGTTTTTCAGGATTTCCTCAAGGGTCATTGCAACGATCCACCCTTCTGAAAGCTGCAGATACGGATAGCCGGATTTTTCCCTTTCGGCTGCCGCTCTTATCTTTTTGTGGGTCTCGGAGTTGTCTGCGAAAAATGCGTTCGTACCGAAGACGTAGAGACCGTCGTCCTTCAGCCTCGCTAGCTCCTGTTCTGATTCGATATGAGCGTATGCGAGGTAGTTTCCTTTCCATCCGATTTTTCGAAGTGCTTCAAAAACCCTGACTTGCATCCCCCAAGGTGCCCACGCATACACCCAGTTAGCCCCTGCATCCTTCAGTTTCGTCGCAAAGGGGGTATAATCCGGAGTCGGGGGAGGGGTAATCTCTTTGTCCACAACCTCAACGCCCATGCTCTTAGCGAGCTCTTCGGCAAAATCGATTTCTCCCCTGGATATGGGGATGTTCATGGCTGCCAGTCCGAGTTTCAGGTTTTTCCCGCCTTGCTCGCGCATGTAAGGAACGGCGAAACGACTGTCATATTTGGCTCCGAAGGACGTCGAGCAATACTGATTTGCATCGGCCTGAGGGGGATAAACGTCGCTTGGGCAGACTGCCCCGCCATAAAAAAGGGGGACCTCTGCTTTTCGTGTAACCTCCACGACAGGTGCGTAGGTGCTGGAAAGACTGGCCAGGATAAGAAGGTTGACTTTGTCTTGAGTTACCAGTTTCTTGGCGTGCGCTGCGGCCTTGGATGGTTCCGCAGCGTTGTCCTCGTAGATGATCTCAACGGGATGCCCGTTGATTCCTCCCTTAGCATTGACTTCTTTATAGTAGATGTCCAATGCCTCTTTGATCGGTGCATAGGTGCCCGATCCCGGACCGGTAATGGCCATGGTCACACCCACCTTGTAGGCCTCTTTGGCCAACGCCGGGGTAAGAAGAAATGCCATGATACAAACCAAAACACCCAACCCCATTAGACTTTTCCTAAACATGGTAGACCTCCTTTTTCTGACAGGTTCTTTTCCCAAATACCGACCGCAATATCATGAGGCCGGTTGACCGCCCTTTTCCGAAGCCACCATCTTCCCCTTGTGGCTATACATCGACTCGATGAGATCCTTAAAAGCATGGTACAAGAGCTTCCGTTTCACCTTGCGCGTTGGGGTGAGCGGGGCGTCATCCTCTGCCGGGTCAAGGACCTTCGGGATGATCCTGAAGGATCGTATGCTTTCATCCGACTGCAGCTTCTCATTGGCCTTCTCTACCTCTTTTTGGATGAGCCCCACCACGGCTTTATGTTCGACCAAACCCTCCAGGCCCACGTAGGGGATATCCTTTTGCTGCGCCCACTCGGATACTGTTTCAAAATCTATCTCTATCAGAGCGGAGAGGTACTCCCGATCCTGGCCCACGACAACGGCTTCGCTGATATATGCGCTCGATTTCAGGAGATTCTCGACCGCCACAGGACTGATCACTTTTCCTGAAGAGGTCCTGATGATATCCCCAGCCCTCTCTATGACCCTCAAATGCCCTTCGGGGGTCCACTCCCCCAGATCGCCTGTATGCAGCCACCCGTTTTGCTCATCCCCTCTTTCCGTCAGATCATGGCGACCCCAGTATCCCTCAAAGAGATCGAGACCCTTTACGAGAATTTCTGCCTCTTGTGAAAGCGTCACTTCCCAACCCCGCGGAGGCTTGCCCACATGGCCGGGTCGGGGGAAATAGGGTTCCTGGGCGGAAATCACACCCCCGCCCGTCTCAACCTGCGCGTAGACTTGCGACAGATTCAGGCCGTATGTTTGCCATAGGGCCATGATCTCGGGTCCGAGGGGCGCATCCGACGAAAGGGCGATCTTAACTCTGTTGAACCCGATCTTGTTCAGGATCGGTCGAAAAACGGACCAGTACGCCAGAAAATACAAGAACTCCGTAAAGGGCCTCTTTTGCCCGCGCCAGAGGCCTTCAAGCCTGCTCCGACCTACAGTGATCGCTTGGTGGTAGAGGAATTTCTTGATCGGGGTTGTGGTTTCCAGGCTGGCTGTAACTGAGGAACTGAATTTCTGAAGATATCTCGGTACGGTAAGAAGAACGGTTGGGGCTGTTTCAAAAAAGGTCTGACCCAAATCCTCGATCTCCTCGCCGTAATGGGGCACCATGTCAGTCAGTAGGGGCAAAGTGATCGCTGTCATTCTTCCCAGCAGGTGAGCGAGGGGCAAGTGGACGATGGTTCTATGGGGAACTCCATCCAAAACGGGATAACGATCTATGAAAGTGTAGGCTGCGGCCAGGTGCTTGCCTTGACTGACAAGAACCCCTTTGGGGAATCCCGTCGTGCCGGCGGTATAAGCGATGAAGGCGCTGTCGGATGGCTTGATGTCACGAACCCATTTCTCAAAGATCTCCGGTTTCCCATCGATCTCCTTCTTCCCCTCCTTCACGAGCTTATCAAAGGAGACCAGGGCCGAATGGTCGTACATGAATGTGCCCTTTGTGTCGATCACAAGGACTTGTCTCATTTCTTTGAGCTCTCCCAGGAGAGGCAAAATCCGATCGACATATTCCTGGTTTTCAGCCAGGAAGATAGAGGCGCCACCATCTTCCATGAGATAGCGCAATTCCTTTTGGGATGAAGAGGGATAGATGCCGTAGGGAACAGCGCCCAGAGTCTGGGCAGCGAGTTCACAAATGAGGTACTCTTCAGAGGGATCTCCCATGATGGTCAGGCGCTCACCCCGCCGCAGACCCAACGTCCTAAGGCCCATGGCGCCATGAGAGACCATACGGCCGAGGTCCGACCACGTTCTCTCCTTATAGATCCCCAGTTTTTTTGCCCTGTAGGCCACGTTCTGAGGGGTCCTTTTCACCCTCTCCAGGAGAAGTCCGGGGACCGTCTTTCCTCTCAACTCCTGGTATTTCTGGATTGAATCCATGGAAACAGCCTTTTCCGTGGTGAGACCATAAAGGGCTCTGCCCTCTTCTGAAGCCTCTGAAATGGGCCAGTCGGATTAGTGAAGCATCCCTGTGCTCCCGCACAGGGCATCCTGGCGATGACGAGTGAACTGATCCCCCGACGGTGTTCTGAACCAAGAGATTTAAAACATAAACTGCAAAACTTTGTATATAGTTCTATATGGAACTTTGTAAAGAAAAAAGTATTCATCAAGCATGGAATTCGAAAAACGCCTCAACCCCACCTCCTTATTTTGTCAATAATATATTTATATTTCAAGATGTTATATCACTAAAAATCCACCATCGCCCTTTTTTCGAGACGGCTCAAGCCAGGTTTTGATCTTACATCAAAATGTAATCCGTGCGGTTCTTGTCTTGACACGGCCATATATCACCTCTATAGACATATAGATAGAAAACTTGTGTCAATGCAGACAACTTTCTTACTATGGACAATGCAGCCCACATAGACAGAGAAACTTTTGAGCCTGCCTACCTGCAACTGGTCAACATTTTGAGGGACCAGGTTGCCGACGGGACCTATCGCCCCGGCAGTCAGCTCCCGTCCGAGTCCCAACTCTGCGAGCGTTACCGTGTGAGCCCTATGACGGTGCGCCGCACCATCAAGATCCTCCTGGACCAGGGTGTCGTCACCACCGTAAAGGGAAGTGGCACTTTTGTCCAGCCTATTGCTCTGGGCGCAGGGACCTTTCGTCTCGAGGAACTGCAAAGCCTGTTCAGGGGGAAGGAGGAAACCAAGGTCAAGCTGCTCGAGGTTCGCATCGTTCGGGCCGATGAGCCTGCGGCACGCAAGTTGGCCGTCGCCTTGGGAGAGAGGATCATCCTCATCAGGCGGGTCCTGATTCAGAAGGGAACGCCTCTCCTTTATCACCAGGAATACCTGATATATGACCCCACACGCCCGATCGTCGAAGCGGAAATGGAGGTAACCTCCCTTTATGGGCTTTTTTCCGGGGCTGGAGGGACTGACCTCAAAAGGGGGGACCTGGCCATCGATGCGGTTGCGCTCGATAAAGAACAGGCCAGGTTACTGGAGGCCCCGGAGATGCTTCCTGCCTTCTGCCTGGAGCACCTTTTCTACGACTTCGATGATCGGCCCGTCAGTTGGGGAAGATTTGTCTGCCGTGGCGATCGCCTTCGGTTCACCACCACCGTAGGGATCTCCAAAAAGTCATGAATTTGCCCTATCCTCAGGAACAAAACATCAGATGGAACCCACCAAGAAAAAAAAGGAACTGAACGCCCTTATCGCCGACCTGGACGAAGATACCGTGCTCTCTCTCGTTAAGCAGGGCATCGCAAAGGGGGACGACCCCTTCACTATCCTTGATCAGTGCCAGAGGGGCATGCAACTCGTGGGAGAGCGCTATGAGAAAGGGATCTACTTCATCTCCGGGCTGATCATGGCGGGAGAGATCATGCACCAGGTCGGAGAGATGGTCCTGCCTGTGCTCCGGGAGCGGATCAGGGGCGGCGATTCGGGAGTGATCCTCCTCGGCACTGTTCAGGGCGATATTCATTACCTGGGAAAGGACATCGTCAAAGTCTTGCTCAGGTGCTATGGATTCACCGTGAATGATCTGGGCGTGGATGTGCCGCCGGCCGAATTCCTTGCCGCCGCCGAGGAATCCAAGCCCGACATCGTCGGCCTTTCCTGTTTATTGAATACCTCTTTTAAAGCCTTGGGAGAGACCATCACAATGCTGCGAACCCATCTGGGCGATTCAGACTCATCGCCGAGCTTCGTCATCGGCGGCCTTGTGGACGAACAGGTGCGGCGGCATGTGGGTGCAGATCACTGGGCCGCCGACGCCATGGTCGGCGTCCGTCTCTGCCAGTTGATCATGAAAGG
>JAZDGZ010000546.1:0-2154 GCA_043806375.1 Pseudomonadota bacterium
CATCCCGCTGGAGTACCTCTTAACGGGCGTATCGACAAATTTCTCGAGCTCGGCGAAGGCGACGATTTCGTCGAACTTCCTCGTCACCTCCCATCGATCCATTCCCAGGATGGCACCGTAGAGGTAAATGTTTTCGTGCCCCGTCAGTTCAGGATGGAACCCGGTGCCGACCTCGAGGAGCGACCCCACCCGGCCTTTCAGCACGACCCTGCCCTCCGTCGGTTCCGTGATCTTGGACAAGATTTTCAGCAAGGTACTCTTTCCCGCGCCGTTTCGGCCGATAATGCCCACCACCTGGCCCTGCTCGACTTCAAAAGAGACCTCTTTGAGGGCCCAAATGGTCTCTTCGGATTGACGATTCAGGATTGACGATGGACGATTGATTAGCTTAGCTATTCCCTGGAAGGGGGCCTTGGCCGCGTCCACCAGGGTTTCGCGAAAGGTTCTGTATCCTTCGCGGGAGCCGATTCGATACTGCTTGGAGAGGTTTTCAACTTTTATAATCGTTTCAGTCATGACTCATTAGATATCGCTGGCTTTTCCTATGAATTCCAAGACGTCTAGCCTTGAACCTTTCGCCTTGCACCCTGAGCCCTGCTTAGACCACATCGGCAAATCGCCTTTCCATCTTCCTGAAATAGTAAAGGCCGGTCACAAAAATGACGACGATGATCGCGGCTGAGATGCCTAACAGCGACCAGTCAACGGGATGATGTCCCAGAATCGATGCCCGGTAGGCCTCGATCAGTCCCCCCATCGGGTTGAGGGCGAGCAACCTTTGATAATTCCCTTTCACCATGCTGACGGGGTAGATGACAGGTGAGACAAACATCCACAGCTGTATGAGAAAGGGGATGACATACCTGATGTCCCTGTACTGGACGTTGAGGGCCGACAGCCAGAGCCCGACTCCGAGGGCGCACAAAAAGGTCAGGGCCAGGAGAAAGGGAAAGAGCAAGATGCCGAGTATGCTCGGGACAAAGCCATAGTGGATCATCAGGGCGCCCAGAACAATCAGGGCGACAAAAAAGTCGAGAAGACCCCCTAGGGCAGCAGAGGAAGGGACAAGAAGTCTTGGAAAATAGACCTTCGTAATCAGGTTGGCGCTTCCCACCAGGCTGTTTCCGGAGGCGGAGACGGCGTTGGCGAAATAGGTCCAAGGGAGGAGACCCACGTACACAAAAAGGGGATAGGGCATGCCGTCCGAAGGTATCTTGGCCAACCTGCCAAATAAGAGCGTGAACACGATCATGGTGAAAGCGGGTTGAATAACGGCCCATAGCCCGCCCAGGACCGTCTGTTTATATCGAACCTTGATATCCCTCTTGGTCAAGAAATAGAGCAGCTCTCGGTACTGCCATACCTCCCGGAGATCGACAGGGACCCAGCCTCTCTTTGGCTCGATAACAGTGATAGATTCAGCAGACTCACGCATACGATTTGGTTGGTTTATCTGTTTTTGGCCTTATTATGTCTGATTTTTAATGATTTTTCAAGTTTTTGTTATGATGGAGAGGTTAGAAAAACGCACTGATCGGCAGGGCGCAGGAGAAAAAAAGCGGCTCCTTTTCCGTAAGAAACCTATTTCTTAATTTCAGGGTACATCTCCAGAAGTTTGTTCTTCAGATCATCTTTCGTGTAACTCATTTTTTCCCCTTTCTCTGTTTCCTTTATGCGTCGGCCGCAAGGGTCATAGAAGCGAAATGATCGTCATTATGGCTCGTTCCATCCGGTGAGCCTTCCCTTTTCGTCGAATGAGACATTGCCACCATAGATATTGGGGTAATACCACAGGGTCTTGACGCCCTTGATGACCTTGACCGGTTCACCGAGGATCTTTTTGACCTGCTCCTCATTCATGCCGGCCGCCAGAGAGCGCCAGTTTTTCTTGTTCTGCCAGGCCATCTCCTCGTCTGGACGGCTTTTCATGGCCTCCTTGTATTCTTCGAGAAGGGTCTCAAGTTGCTTAACCCTGCTTTCGAGTTGGGTAACCTTTTGCCGAAGTTGGGAGAGCTCGTCTTCCTGAGCGAAGAGAGGTGAGCCCAAGGAGAGGCAAAGGGTCAAGGCGGTGAAGACCCCAAGCATGGTGGCCTTGAAAAAAACTTGCTTCATGAATCTCTTTCTCCTTTTGTTAAAGGCCCTTTTTGACGGTCA
>JAZDGZ010000547.1:0-3870 GCA_043806375.1 Pseudomonadota bacterium
GCCTCTCATGGACTACTGGGTTCCCGGCGTGGGTGTCATCGGCGTTCATGAATTGGTTGGAAATGCCCTAATTCTGGAGGGGGAAAAGGAAAGAAAAACCGACCTGCGGGCCGAACCCCTCCCAGGAATGGAGGTTGAAGAGGATGTATGACGGGGGTAAAATCATAACCGGCCTGATTATCGGGGTGGGATTACTGTTGTTCCCCGTGTTCTACAACGCGGGCAAGGCGGCCAAGGCGCCGGAACCGGTTCTCACTGAAAAGGCGAAAGAGGCGAAGCTCTGCGTGGAACCGAAGTCCTTCATGAAAACAGAGCATATGAAGATGTTGGACCAATGGCGAAATGAAGTCGTTCGCGATGCCGAGAGGTATTACAAGAACGCCGAGGGAAAGATATTTTATAAGAGCGTTCAGGTGACCTGTATGGAATGTCATTCCAACAAGAGCAAATTCTGCGACCAGTGTCATAATTACATGGGGGTAGCCCCTTACTGCTGGGATTGCCATATTGCGCCTAAGGAGAATGGATGATGGGCATGGACAGAAGAGAGTTTTTAAGGATGGCCGGTCTCTCCGCCCTATTGGGGCTTGGGGGAAAGACCGCCTTTCAACTGCTTGCCCCGGGAGAAGTGGAGGCCTCGCTTGCCGCCGTTCCGCTCACTGCGGGAAAAAAATGGGGTATGGTGGTGGACATGACCAAGTTGGATGAGGCGCTTATGGACAAGTGCACAGAGGCTTGCCATAGCTTCCACAATGTCCCCAACCTGGGGAACCCTAAGGAGGAGATCAAGTGGATCTGGAAGGAGACCTATGAGCACAGCTTTCCAGGTCAGGAGAATGAATACTTTGCCGAGAGTTTTAAAGAGAAGCATCTTCTCATCCTCTGTAATCACTGCACAAATCCCCCCTGCTGCAGGGTTTGCCCGACCAAGGCAACATGGAAAAGGGAGGACGGCATTGTCATGATGGACCCGCACCGGTGCATCGGATGTCGGTTCTGCATGGCCGCATGTCCCTTCGGCGCAAGAAGCTTCAATTGGAGAGATCCCCGGAAGGCCCCCAAAGAACTCAACCCGAACTTTCCGACCAATCCGGATTATCCGACAAGGTCAAAAGGGGTCGTGGAAAAGTGCAATTTTTGTGCGGAGAGGCTCGCCAAAGGTCAGGTTCCCGCCTGCGTGGAGGCGGCTGAGAGCTTAAGGTCGGACGCGCTGACCTTCGGTGACCTGGAGGCCCCTGATTCCAAGGTACGCGAACTTCTCCGGTCACACTTTTCCATTCGGCGCAAAGCTGAACTGGGCACCGCGCCCAACGTTTACTATATCCTGTGAGGTGGTTATGCTTGACAAGGCATTAAAGGGTAGTCCTACATACTGGGGATGGCTCATATTCTTGCTCGCTTTCATGGGGGTAGGTTTTGGATGCTACCTCTACCAGTTCTTTGAGGGCCTGAGAATCACAGGCATGAGCAGGGATGTTTCTTGGGGATTCTATATCGGCCAGCTCACCTATTTCGTGGGTGTGGCCGCCTCGGGCGTGATGGTCGTGATGCCCTATTACCTTCACGATTACAAGGCATTCGGGAAAATCACCATCCTGGGGGAATTCGTAGCCGTCGCATCCATTGTCATGTGCGGTCTGTTCGTCATGGTGGATCTTGGGAATCTCCCGAGAATGCTCAATATCATTATCTATCCCAATCCGACGTCCATCCTGTTCTGGGACATGATCGTGCTCAACGTCTATATGCTCCTGAATCTTGTCATCGGGTGGAATGTGTTGAGCGCGGAGCGAAAGGGAGTCTCCTATCAGAAATGGGTCAAGGTCCTGATCTATATCTCGATTCCCTGGGCATTCAGCATCCACACGGTAACGGCATTCCTCTACGCCGGAATTCCCGGCCGGCATTACTGGTTGACGGCTATTCTGGCGGCCCGTTTTCTTGCGTCCGCCTTTTGTTCAGGCCCGGCCCTTCTTATCCTGCTCTGCCTCATCGTAAGAAAGGTTACACGGTTTGATCCTGGAAAAGAGCAGATCAGAACGCTGGCCGGCATTGTCACCTATGCCATGATTCTGAATGTCTTTTTCTTCCTGCTCGAGGTCTTTACCGCTTTCTATAGCCAGATTCCGGGACACATGCATTCCATCGTCTACCTCTTCTCAGGCCTGGACGGGCACGGTAAGCTTGTACCATGGATGTGGACGGCGGCATTTTTCGGTGTTCTCTCCCTCGTGCTCCTGATCGTTCCTGCCGCGCGCAGAAAGGAAGAAGTCCTGGCAGTAGCCTGTATTTCCGTCTTCATTGCCACGTGGATAGACAAAGGTCTAGGGCTGGTGGTCGGCGGTTTTATTCCGAATCCTTTCGACAGGGTCTTTGAATACTGGCCGACGACACCGGAGGTGTTTATCTCCGCGGGGGTTTGGGCGACAGGCCTCCTTGTGCTTACCGTTCTTTACAAGATCGCAGTCTCTGTCAAGGTAGAGGCGGCGGGCTAACTAAGAAGAGAATATCAACCCCTGGAAGGGCTCTTCCTCGCGGAAAGGGCCCTTTCTGTTTCGATCGATCCTGAAGGGCGGGCATTTGCGCCAGGCCCTTACCATCAGCTCCCGCAGGGCGATAAGCCGAGTCTGTTCGCTTTGGCATTTTGAGGGCCGAATGACATCAGGCCAGGGGGCCTTTTCGTGAAAACCATGGGCGATGGTTGATGCTGCAGGAGGGAAGACAAAAAAGCTTGACACCCAATTTTTACTCTGTTAAAGGAGTTTGACGCTTTTTCAGGCGATTCATTAAAGGCTCTAGCAGAGATAAGAGGTTGGATTCACAATAAATACAGGAGGGAAAGTGAAATGGGATATGAAGTAAACGTTGATCATGATAAGTGCGAGGGATGCGAGGAATGTGTCGAGGTCTGTCCTGTGGATGTCTTTGAGATGCAAGACGGAAAGTCCGTAACGGTAAACGCGGAGGAGTGCCTCGGCTGTGAAAGCTGCGTAGAAGTCTGTGATCAAGAGGCCATAACGGTCACGGAGGTCTAAGGCGGGCCTTTATCAAAGCCACTCCAACGGGTTTTGAGCGTTTTTCGAGGCCCAAGGCAACGCGCACCCAGGCATGGCATATAGATCAATAAAAAGCCGCTCATTTTCGGTGAGCGGCTTTTTATTTACCAACAAACAGGATGTGGAATCTCAGTCATGCATGCATTTGTTGCAGCTGGTGGGCGCTTCTGAGGCCTTCTTGATCTTCGCCTTTACCAACTCCTGATGACATTCTTTGCAATTCTGGTGAAAGACATTTTGCAGCTTGTCCGCATTTCCTTGCTTCTTCTCAGGGTTATGACAGGCATTGCACATCTGCACAGGATCACCCTCTTTCCATATGTTCTTCCCGTCCTTGTAATCATGATGACATTCTATGCATGGTATTTTCTTGTTTTGCGCGTTGATGAATTCCTCGCTGTGCTTCTTGTGATCGAATTTTACAGGGCCTTTTTTATCTTTTGCATAGCCCTTAGTATCAATGATGACCACATCCTTCGCCTTTGTAGGGAGCTCCGCAGCACTCATAGCCCCTACTGCGACAAAGATCAGTCCACCCAGGAAGACCAGGACCAGCGTTAATATTCCCCTTTTCATTCGAATTTTTGCCTCCTTTCTCTTGAAAGTCCCCTTCTCTTCTTTTGAACATGTGTTGTAAGCGGTAGGTTTACTACTAAACGCAGATACTTTAGTCAAGAAACGCAATTGTTGTCAAGAGATAAAAGCTTTCAGGTCTTGTCGTAATGGCTGAATTGCATGGTGAAGGTACCCCTTCCCTGTGACACGGAACGAAGCGCTGTAGAATAGCCGAACATCTTGGAAAGGGGGACGCTCG
>JAZDGZ010000548.1:0-2448 GCA_043806375.1 Pseudomonadota bacterium
CTTCAGCACCCTCTTGCTATTCTGGACGTTTACGAGGGCATTAGACCCTGCCGCGTAGAGGGCCTTCAAGGGATAGGGCCTCCCGTCCAGCATGGCCTCCACCGCAAGGGGCGAAGGGACAAAGGGAAGGGGCGCTTCCGGGCCGGCCACGAGGGGAAATTCTTTTCCGCCGATGCGTTTTTCAATGACCTCCGGACCGGGGCTGAGCCAGGGTCCGGCGCCTGCAATCGCAATGCTGGGGATATACCCTTCCATGTGCATGGGGAGCAGATTCCCGCCTTTGACATCCAAATTCCCGGTGAGGGCGGTGAGAATGACAAGTGCGCGGTCTGTTTGTGCGGAATTGATGTTGTGTTCAATGGCCACCCGATGATGTAAAGCGGCCGGTTTTGTCCGGCCGTACATCTCTGCGGCAGCCTCGATCTTTTCGGGCGGCACCCAGGTAATCTCGGATACCCTCTCGGGTGTGAAGGCCTTGACGCGCTCTTTGAGCTCGTCAAAGCCAATGCACCAGTTTTCTACGAATCCTTTGTCGTAGAGCCCCTTCTCTATGAGGACATGCATCATCCCCAAGGCAAGGGCGTCGTCCGTTCCCGGTCGGACCTGCAGCCACAGGTCCGCCTGTGAAGCCAGCGAAGTCTCTCGGGGGTCGATAACAATCAGCTTTGCCTTTCTCTTTTTCTTGGCCTCCACGACATCTTGGCCTCTGGCAGGATGGGAGGCGACCGGGTTTCCTCCCCACACGACGATGCACTTCGCCTCGCGGTAGTCCGGACCCTGCTCCATCATAACGGAGTGCCCCACGGTCACACCTTCGGCCACCAGAGAAGGGGCAAAACAAATATGCAGATCGATGCTAATCCTGTTGGGACTCCCAAGGGCAAAGGGCAGAAGGGAAGAACAAAGGGAGGCCCTCGGACCCGTGCCGTGCATTGCGGCAATGGCCTCCGGACCATACTTCTCCTTCACCTGCGTCAACTCCCCTGCGATCGCATCCAGGGCCTCATCCCACGAGATTCTGGTCCATTTCCCTTCTCCTCTTTCACCGGCACCCTTCAGAGGGAACTTTAACCGATCCGGGTGGTATAAGCGTTCCGGCTCTGCCTGGCCTTTGACGCAGACAAACCCCCGGTTCATGGGATGTTCGGGGTCGCCCTTCACCTGAGTTACCTTTCCGTCCCTCACGGTAACGAGAACGCCGCATTCACAATGGCACGCCTGACAGACCGTTCTAACGATTTTTTCCATGGATCGCCTCTCCAAAGTACGCCCTTTCACCCACAGGACTATCCGATCTTGAGAACCACGGCCCCCCCGGTATCTCCGGCTGCGCAGCCGGTCCAGAGCAGGTACCCGCCTCCGAGCATCACGACCTCCTCGATGCCCTCCATGATGAGTCGGCCACCCGTCGGCCCGTTGGGATGGCCAAAGATGATGGAAGACCCGTAGTTGTTGAATCCGTAGCCGTCAACACCCATCTGCTGCGAGAAGTACAGGTCGTTGACAATAAAGGGGTTATGGGTCTTTATGGCCTTCATGTCCTGGACCTTGAGCCCCGCTTCATCAAGGGCCATTCTGGCCGCCGGGACAGGCGCGGCAGGCATATATCCGGCCTTTGCCCTGGCATATCCATAGGAGATCACCTGGATGTTCACAGAGGGATCGGCGCTCAGTTCCTTGGCCCTCTCTTCCGTGGTCACCACTGCAGCACAATTCCCATCCGCGGCGTGGGTCTGGGCGCCGAAGCTGACGACGCCTCCCGGTATCACAGGCTTGAGCTTCGCGAGCCCCTCCTTGGTCGTCTTCGTGATGCCCTCGTCCTCTTCCACCAGTTTCGTCTGTTTCCTGGATAACTTCACCTCTGCGGGGAACAGGTATCGTTTCTGGAACGCCCGGTCATCGGCGAGGGCGTCCAGATATTGCTCATAACGTCTCAAGGTCAGGGCATCACAGTCTTCTTTGGTGAAACCGTGATCCCTTGCCACGTTTTCAGCGGTCTCGACCATTTTCAGACCCACATTGGGATCGCTGTTAATATTGTCCATCATCCAGTTCTCCGACTCCACCTCGCCGCCCGGATTCATGGGATTGGGCCAGACCGTATGAGGGCTGTTCGAGGTTCTGTCGGTCATCAGGACGTAGCACCTCTTATATAAACCCGTTTCTACTCCTATGCCGGCCTGATACAGAGACGTAGTCGAGGTGGTGCAGGCCTGGCTGATGGTCACGCCGGGTGTATCCTCGGCGCCCATGAGGGCCGCAGCCCAAGTGCTTGCATAAAACTGGTGGTGCTGTCCGACCGTCATTCCCAAGATAAGGTAGTCGAACATCTTGGGATCCCAGCCTTTCCCTGCAAGCCATCTCCTGGAGGTATTTGCCCCCATGGCAATGGAGTTCTCATTGGCCATACTTCCCTGCCATCGGCAAAAGGGAGAGCTGTAATAACCG
>JAZDGZ010000549.1:0-5522 GCA_043806375.1 Pseudomonadota bacterium
GCAGGAGCGGCCAGGATCAAGACGATATTGAATATCTCAGGAGCATAATAGATGAAGATTGAGATGAGTTCATCTGCTATTACACTTCGACTGAGACAAGTCAGTCAACTGAGGCGTGCTTGCCTGATGTTGGCAAGATCCAGTACAGGCATGAGAATACGACAGAGGTATGCAGCCAACAAATCGGTCCAGCGGACCTCGCTTGCACTCGGCCGCTGACCTCAGCGTTCGGTGTGACAATCAGGAGTCCGGAGCGGAGTCTGGCACATGATATTGGTTGGGTTATAGGAGACCATTTTGAAATTGAGTGAATTGGTAAGACTGCTCGAAGCACACTGATTCAGCCTTATCAAGGAAAAAGGCTCAATCCGATACTATGGGAAGCCCGGGTGGCCTGCATTGATTCGGGTTGACTATCACGGGTCAAAGGAAGTGCCCAGAGGCACTTGCCACCACATTCTTAAATCTGCTGGAATAAAAAAAGGAGAGAGTCATGATTGATTTGCCCTATTCTTTGATTATCGAGGCAACGGAAGAGCCCGATTACTTTGGGTTCTTCTCTCCTGATCTGGAAGGGTTTAGCGGGATTGGCCATTCCATCGAGGACTGCGTCTATAAGGCAAAATGGGGGATGAAGGAACACGTGGAACTCCTCAAGGAACGAGGTCTACCCGTGCCTCCTAAGGTGAAAAATCCCAAAATCATTGTGCAGAATGAAGAGAAGTTGGCCGCGTAGGATTAAACACCGAACAAGCCGGTAGAGAGGGACCGGGCTATTTAGCGCGCTTTGCGAAGCATGTCCCTTTTGGGAGCGTGAGTAGGGCACTCACCGGGCCGCCCTCACTTTTCCTTCCACACGGGCTTCCTTTTCTCCAGGAAGGCGGACATGCCCTCCCTGGCGTCTTCCATGGTGGCATTTGACGAAATCAACTCCTTGGCATAATGGTAAGCCTCTGTTTCGGCCATATTGATCTGCCGACACTATCATGAAACCGCCCCTCAGTAAAACTCACAGTTCTCTCCCGTGAGATCTGTTCCATCAAGGCACCCGCCCTATTTTTCGCGGCCTGTGGCGCAGATTTCCTTGCAAAAGCCCATTTGATCGTCTATCATCAGGACCGTTTTTTGAGTCAGGGCACGAAACCCGTTCTTGGAGACATACGGCAAAAAGGAGCAGAAAAAAACGGATATGAATACAGGAAGGAGGAGGATTGCCCCGGAAGAGTGGTTTAGTGAATAGGCTAGGGCTTTTAACATAGACTTTTTAGTAGAGAGGAGTGCCATGAAAAAATCAAAATGGTTTTTGGTCATCCTGCTAGCACTGGTTTTTGGAGTCACAGCCCTTTTCACCCCTTCTACGGCGGCCGAGAAGGCGACCGAACTGAGATGGGCCACCTTCTTCCCCGCAACCCACCCCCTCTTCCCCATGTCCGAGCAGTGGGGAAAAGAGATTGAGAAGCGCAGCGGGGGCAAAGTGAAGATCACCTATTTCCCGGGAGGCACGCTGCTCAAGGGCGATGAGATCTATGACGGGATCTTGAAGGGAGTCGCCGACATGGGAATGTCCGTCTTCGGGTACACGCGCGGACGCTTTCCTGCCATGGAGGCGATCGACCTGCCCTTGGGATACACCTCGGGAATATCGGCCGGCCGCGTGGTCAACGATTTCTACAACAAATACCAACCCAAGGAATTGGCCGAGGTCAAGGTCCTCTATCTCCACGCACACGGTCCGGGTCTCCTGCACAGCAAAAAGGCGGTCAACAAGCTGGAAGACATGAAGGGTCTCAAAATCAGATCGACCGGTTTCAGTGCCAAGGTCTCTTCAGCCCTGGGCGCCGTACCGGTTGCCATGCCCCAGGGCGACACCTATGAAGCCCTCCAGAAAGGCGTGGTCGAGGCCACCTTCAGCCCCATGGAGGTCTTGAAGACCTGGAAACAAGGCGAGGTGGTGAAGTACACGGTCGAGTGTTACAGCGTTGGGTATTCGAGCGGCTTCTATATTGCCATGAATCTCCAGAAGTGGAATTCCCTGCCGAAAGATGTCCAGAAGGCCTTTATGGACGTGAGCCAGGAATACATCGACAAGGCAGGGGAGGTCTGGGACAAGGGCGATGAGGAAGGAAGGAAATTCACCCTCGGCCTGGGCAACACGATCACACCCCAATCCAAAGAGGAAAGCGCCCGCTGGGCAGAGGCGGTAGAGCCGGTGATCGGCGAATATGTGAAAGATGCGACGGCCAAGGGTCTGCCGGCTGAGGAATACGTCAAGACGATCAGGGATCTGATCAAGAAATACAGCAAGTAGCACAAACCAATCGAACGGTCGTGGGGCTGTCAGGGCTGCACAGCCGCTGACAACCCCACCATTGTGACCTGACATGGAGGGGTGATGGCCAGTCACGGCAAAGCAGTTGCAAGATTATCCTCCCTCTTGAATATCTTCGCAGGCTGCTGCCTGGTGGGGATGACCGCCCTTACCTGCTCGGACGTCATCCTGCGTCTTTTCAGGCGCCCCATCCTGGGGACCTACGAGATCGTAGGATTCCTGGGGGCCGTCGTGGCCGCCTTTGCCATGGCCTATACGACGATCAAGCGGGGGCACGTCGCCGTTGAGATCCTCGTCATCCAACTCCCCCGTCGAATGCAGGGCATTGTCTATGTGCTCACGCACCTCCTGGGGTTGGCCCTGTTCGCCCTGTTGGCATGGGAGTCTTTTTGCTTTGGAAACGATTTGAGAAATTCCGGGGAGGTATCCTCGACGCTACAGCTCCCCTTTTATCCTGTCCTTTACGGGATAGCCTTCTCCTCTCTTGTGGTCTTCATCGTCCTCTTATTGGACCTCTGGAATGTGATCACCGGCAAAGAGGACGTGTGGTATGTGTGGGAAAAATGATCCCGCTTCTTTAGGCCCTTCCGGGGACTTTCACGGGGGATGGGAATGGATGCCGCTACGATTGGCCTCATAGGACTTGCGGTTCTTATCGTCTTTCTCTTCTCCCGCATGCCTGTGGGATTTGTGATGGCCCTTGTGGGTCTCGTCGGATTCAGCACCGTTGTCTCCTTTGAAAGCGGCCTCCGGATCCTGGCAAAGGATTTCTTCGGCATATTCGGCTCATACAGCCTGACCGTGGTTCCCCTCTTTATCCTCATGGGGCAGGTCGCATTTCATGCCGGCATCAGCCGCCGTCTTTTTGACACGGCCTATAAGCTTCTGGGCTCTCTGCCCGGAGGACTGGGCATCGCGACCATAGGCGCCTGTGCCGGCTTTGCCGCCATTTGCGGGTCGACGAACGCCTCTGTCGCCACCATGGCGACCGTGGCCCTGCCCGAGATGAAGCGCTACCGGTATAGTCTCGCCTTGAGCACCGGCGCCGTGGCCGCCGGGGGAAGCCTCGGGGTCCTCATCCCGCCGAGCGTCATATTCATTGTCTACGGCATCGCCACGGAGCAGTCCATTGGAAAGCTCTTTGCAGCAGGCATCCTGCCCGGGGTGCTTCTCGCCACATGCTTTGCCCTCACCATCTTTGTCTGGGTGAAGATCAGGCCTCAAGATGCGCCACGCGGCGAGAGGACGACTTTGAGGCAGAAAGTGGTCGCCCTCTCCGGGGTGGGAGAGACCCTGATCCTCTTTCTCCTGGTGATGGGGGGACTCTTTATTGGCTTCTTTACGCCCACCGAAGCGGGCGCCATTGGCGCCGGGGGGACGATCATCCTCGGCGTTGCCCGCGGAAGGCTCAAGTGGCAGAGGTTTTGGCAGGCCATTATGGAGAGCACTAGGATCTCCTGCATGGTCCTCGTCATTGTGGCCGGAGCGACCGTCTTCGGCCACTTCATGGCCATCACCAGGATTCCCTACACGGCAGCCAACTGGATCGCGGAACTCCCGCTTCCCAATTACGCCATCATGGGTATCATCGTCTTCATCTACCTGATCGGGGGATGCTTCATGGATTCCCTTGCGATGGTCCTGCTTACCGTTCCCATCGTCTTCCCCCTTGTCACGGCCCTGGGATTTGATCCGATCTGGTTCGGGGTGATCATCGTGCTGATCACGGAGATGGGGGTCATCACCCCGCCCGTGGGCATCAACGTTTATGTCGTCTCGGGCATTGCGCGAGACGTGCCCCTGGAGGTCATCTTCAAGGGCGCCTTTTTCTTTCTCTTCGCCATCCTGACCACCATTGCCCTTCTCATGATATTCCCTCAAATCGCCCTTTTCCTCCCAAGCCTCATGAGGTAGAAGGGTGCAGGAGGCCCTCAAGCGATGACCTATTCCGCCATGGCGCGTTTCCAAGATGCCTTGAAGGGGAGACCCAAGGACCGGGTTCCTCTATTTCCGATGGTTGCGGCCTGGGCCGCCGCCAACTTCTCAGACGTGCCTCCCGGCCAACTCGCCCTGGAGCCGCAACGGATTGTCCAGGCCCAGGTAAGGGCCAAAGAGGCCGTGGGATACGATGCCCTCTTTGCTTATGCCCATGCCCTCGCTGTACCGGAGGCCTTCGGGTGCCGAATTCGTTTTACGGAAACGGGTCCGATAGCCGATCCCCTTCTCTTTCCCATGAGGTCCCTCGACGACGTGGCCCGATTTCCCGTGCCTGACCCGAGGGAATCAAAATCCTTATCCTTGAATCTCGAGGTGGTGCGCGGCTTGAGCAGGTATGGAAAGGGGGACCTCCCTGTCCTGGGGCTCTTCGAAGGCCCCCTTACCACCACCTGCCGCCTCTTTGAACCTGACCTGATCATGAGGATGCCTTACAAGAACAAGGAGGTGCTTGAGGCCTTGCTCGATAAGGTGAGCACATTCCTGCTCGGATTCGGTCAAGCGCTTATCGGGTGCGGCGCCAACATCCTCTTTGTCCCAGAGCCGACAGCATCCTCAACCATGATCTCGCCGGCCATGTTCCGCCTCTTTGTCCTGCCCAGACTCCAGGCCCTCATGAGCAGGCTGGATGTCCCCTGCATTCTCCATATGTGCGGGGATACCTCCCTGATACTCGATACGATGTGGGAAACCGGGGCGAAGGTGCTCAGCCTCGATCAGTGCATGAATCTCCCGGGGGCCAGGAACAAGGTCCCTGAGGCTGTGCTGGGCGGCAATGTGGACCCGATCAACGCCCTGCTCATGGGGACGAGGGAACGTGTTGCAGAGAATACACTGAAATGTCTTGGGGAGGCGGGAACGGCCCGTTTCATTCTCATGACGGGGTGCGGGGTTCCGCCCAAGACGTCGGTGGAAAACCTCAAGGCCATGGTCGAAACGGCGATCCATTACGGGCTGGGCAAGGCCTAGATTATATGAAACGGGCTGCTCCTCCTTTATTAAGGGTTTTCTCACAGGGTGTGTGTATCACACCCAGGAGCAGCCCGTTTCATATAATCTAGGTCGATCCGGTCAAGGGGGAGAGTAAAGAATTCTTGGGGAGAGGGAGTCAGGTATGCTGAAGAAAGGTCTGATACAAGTCTACACGAGCCGGTCCGACCGCATCAATTTTGCACCCTTTGGCCTCGCATTGCGGGCA
>JAZDGZ010000550.1:0-3542 GCA_043806375.1 Pseudomonadota bacterium
TCGGGCGGGCATAGATTTCAAGGAGGTCGTCGAACGGATCATGAACGACGCGATCGCCTGCCTGCATACCGAATGATGAACCAATCCCAGCGGGTCTTGGTGGGAGTGCACGATTGCGCCCATTGAGGTGCCGGATAATGAAGGCCTATCGATCGGCCCCTTATCCGGCGTCGAGAGCTTATTTCTTGCCAAAGCCCCTGAATCAGAAAGGAACGAACTGAGGCATGATTCGAATCAGGCGCATCTATGACGATATGCTGCCGAGGGACAGGGAGGTCATCGCCCAGGTTCAAGAGATTCTGAGAACGCAATTCCCCCTCCTCTCGGAGGAAACGATAACAAAACTCCCGGAAGAACTGCGAAATCCCCTGAAATATCATTTCAGGTCGATCCTTTTCGTGGCCGAAGGGGTTCGGGGGAAGGTCAAAGGATTTGCCCTTCTGCAGCATGCTCCTGACCTGCGGTTCTGCTACCTGGACTTCATATCCGCAGCCCAATACAGGACCGGCGGCGGTATCGGAGGCGTCCTATACGAAAGGGTTAGGGAGGAGGCGCTTTCGCTCCACAGCATCGGTCTTTTTTTTGAATGTCTCCCCGACGATCCCGGGCTATGCAAGGATCCCCGGGTCTTGAAGCAGAACGTCGCGAGACTCCGTTTCTATGAAAGGTACGGGGCCCTTCCGATTGTGAAGACCGCTTATGAGACCTCTTTGAAACCGGAATACGACTGTCCCCCCTATCTCGTTTATGACAACCTCGGACAGAAGGGCGGCCTACCACGACACAGGGCGAAACAGATTGTCAGGGCAATTTTGGAGAGAAAATACGGGGATCTCTGCTCGCCGGAATACACCGCGATGGTGGTAAGCTCTTTCAAAGACCACCCTGTCGCCCTAAGAGAGCCCAAATATGTGAAAGTGGAGACCCCTGTGGAGGTCAGGCCCGTAGGGTCCGTTGAAAAGCGCATCGCCCTGGTGGTGAGCGACATGCACAATATCCACCATATCCATGAACAGGGATATGTGGAATCCCCCGTAAGAATCGGTGCCATTCTCAAAGAGATTGAAGGGACCGGTCTCTTCGAGCGCATGAAGGTGCAACATTTTTCGGACAGGTACATTAAGACCGTCCATGACAGCAAGTACGTCGAATATCTGAAGAAGGTCTGTGCCAATGTGGAACCGGGAGACTCGGTATATCCCTATGTCTTCCCCATTCGAAACAAGACCCGACCACCCAAAGAACTGCCTATTCGGGCGGGGTATTACTGTATAGATACATTCACGCCCTTAAATGAAAATGCCTATCTTGCGGCAAAGAGGGCCGTTGATTGTTCCCTCACAGCCGTTCAAAAATTCCTCGGGGGATATCGATATGCCTATGCCCTCGTTCGCCCTCCGGGCCACCACGCAGAGGGTTGCGCATTCGGGGGGTTCTGCTATTTTAATTCCGCAGCCATTGCGGCGCAGTACCTGAGTTCCTTTGGAAAAGTGGCCATCCTTGATATTGATTACCACCATGGAAATGGAACGCAGGATGTCTTTTATGATCGCTCGGATGTCCTGACCCTCTCCATCCACGGACACCCCCATTTTGCCTATCCCTATTTCACCGGGTTTGAAGATGAGAGGGGCGAGGGGCCCGGCAAGGGCTTCAATGTCAATTTCCCCCTCCCGGAGCATGTCACCGGAGAGGCGTATCGAGAGGCCTTGGGCAAGGCCCTGAGGCGCGTTGTCAGGTTCAAACCCCCATTCCTTGTCATCGCCCTGGGTCTCGATACGGCCAAGGGGGACCCTACCGGGTCGTGGAGCCTGCTCCCCAAGGATTTCAACATCCTCGGCAAGATGATCGGTTCCCTGAGGCTGCCGACCCTCGTCATCCAGGAAGGGGGCTACAGGATTCGATCCCTGGGCGCCAATGCGCGCAATTTTTTTGTCGGCCTGTGGGAGGGGGGCATCAAGCCAGCCGCGACCTTCCTGGAGAATCATAGAGAACGCGAAAAAGGGCATGAAGCTGAACGAAATCGTATATCGTGAAGAACCGCTGCCTTCAGACCTGCTGCGGGTTGGAGAGATCGTGGCCTCTTCGGATTTTTTTTCCAAAGAGGAGCTTGAAATCGCCCTGGAGTTGGTCCAAGAAAGACTGCAGAAAGGGGTTTCCAGCGGGTACCATTTTCTTTTCGCAGAAAGGGACGGGAGGGTGATCGGCTATGCCTGCTTTGGTCCTATCCCGGGCACGAGGGAGAGCTATGACCTCTACTGGATTGCGGTGGAAAACGAGCTGAGGGGCTCAGGGCTCGGGAAGGCGCTCTTGGAAAAGACCGAAAAAAAAATCGGCGAGTTGGGCGGAAGAAGAATCTATGTAGAAACCTCGTCAAGGGAGCAGTACAGGCCGACACAAGCTTTTTACAGCAAGTGCGGGTACGCGCAAGAGGCCCTGCTCAAAGACTTCTATTCGCCCGGAGACGACAAGAGCATCTATGTCAAAAACTCTCCTCCGGTTCAACCTCATTCAAGGAAGTGCCGTCATAGCGGATGACCCGGGCCTTTGGCTTGATAAAGGATTGTCTGAGTCCGTAGGTGTAAGACCCCTGATCGGGAATCAGGAGGACGTCGCCGGGCAGGATCCCCCGGCCGAAAAGAGAGGTCCCCCAGATGTCGAGGGGCGTACACAGGGACCCGAAGATCCTCACGGGCATTTCCTCGAGGGAAGGCCTTGTCAGGTTAATGACCGGGATAAACTCGGAAAGCGGGCGCTCCCATCCGAGGAGGTTGATGCCGCCGTCGGTAATGACCATGCCCTCATCCTTCTTGTCTATGACCGTGAGAAGGATGTGCATGGCAGGGGTTGAAATCCATCGGCCGGGTTCCATCCAGATTTCAAGTCGGTTGAGTGGTTCGCCTTCAAGGGCAATGGCCCTTGAGATCGCACGGACGAAATGATCCAGAGGTTTGGATTTGAGGTAGTAGTGTCTGTGCCTGAATGGGTAGTGGGGCTCAAAGACCTGAACCAGCTTGCCCCTGAAGGTATTCTGCGGGTTCAGCCATTCTCCCCGCTCAGGCCAGTATCCCCCGCCTATGTCGAGAAACTTGAGGGATCGCCGGATATCCCGGGGGACCTTTGTCTTCAGGTAAGAGCTGATCGTCTTGATCATCTCTATCTGCGGGCCCGGATCACGGTTCCAGCTCGTGTGGAACTGGAAGCCCTCCGCTTTGACAACCGGCGAGGCGATCGCCCTGGTAAGAAGAGCCCCCAGATCATCGAGGGGAACACCGAATTTGTCCCAGATGCCGTGGTGTCTTCCTCTGATGCGAATGCCGACCCTTATGGACCCTTCTCTTTCTTCCGTCCCTTTGGCAAGCCTTGAGATCCTGTCGAGTTCTCCACCGCTGTCCAAGAGGATCGTCACGCTCGACCGGTTTCTCAGGGCGAGTGTCAGTTCCTCGTCCGTTTTTCCCGGCCCGCTGAATATGATCTTCCGGCATCCCAGGGAAAGGGCGAGGGAGAGCTCGAGACCGCTCGAGACATCCAGTCCGAGCCCA
>JAZDGZ010000551.1:0-8908 GCA_043806375.1 Pseudomonadota bacterium
AAACTGTTAGACCTTGACCGAGATACTCATTTCGGAATGATCCAAGAGACGGCTTCTTATGGATAGCCCGAGGTCAAAATTCGCTTATTTCAACATAACCCGAATGATATTAATGAGTTTTCGGATCGTTAAGGCTTCTCGTCAATTCTTTGAACGCTCGTACTCCACCACGGTTCAGGTTTGGGAGAGAAACCGAAAGAATCTTGTACAGAGGGGTCTGAAGGTCAAATTATACCGGCCTCCTCACCCGGATACGTCTGGGCGTGGCTACAGCAATGCACCCCCCAAGGTCTTCCAGTATTCCAAGCTTCAATACATCCAGGATCAAATCCATCATCCGGGGGATTCCATCTTCATCCGGTCTGAGAAGCAACACCCCCGCGTGGGTTCCCGGGGGGTATCGTTTGATGTTGGCAAAGGCCTTATCGCCGGTAATGAGGAACCTTTGTTCCCTTTGAACGGTTTCCCACAGTGCTGGGTCCATGATTCCTGACAAGCCTTCCTCGATCACCGCCAGCGTATCCGGTACCACTCCCCGAACGGCTTCTGCCACCCTCTTGGGCAAATCCTCGTCAACCTTTATCTTCAAGGTCAGCCACCCAGTGCATAGATAGATTCTTGGTGTACAGACTCAGAGGCGTACAGTAGTGCCGCAGTAATATCCTCGTCCTTGAGCTGGGGATATTCACTGATAATGTCCTGTCTTGTCAGTCCCTGCGCCACACTTGCGACAATCACGCTTACCGGGATGCGTGTGCCCTTTATGCAAGGCTCCCCGCCTCTCAGCTCAGGGTTTGAAAAGATCCTTGCCATGAATTCGTTCTTCATTTCTCCCTCCTGAAGGTCAGATCAGCATTCAATGATCTGGTCAAGTATTCGGCATTTCATTATGACAAAGGAGACAGTAACCCTTCGTATTTTATATGGAAAATTGAAGGTATTCTATGGCAGTAACTCATTCCTGTCAAGGCTATCATGGCTTGAGAAATAAAAACCTCTTTCCCCGTCTCATTGGGAAAGGGGGAGTATGATTGATGGGGAATGAGCTATAGGAGGATCGGAACAAATAAAGTAGGTGGCGGATTTTGTTCCTCACTGTGAGCTTTACTGAAAATGCTTTTCGTGATAGGCTCCCCAAATCCATGAGGATTTAGACTTGACGAAGAAAAGAGGGGAGGATGTAGATGACAGGACAATCCAGGATGGACCCAGAGGTTTTCTCTATGGTCCTTGATACCATTGACAAGCTGGAAAGGGAAAAGCTCACCTTGGAGAGGAAACTTGAAATGGATCGAACCGGCGAATTCCCCATGGAGCTCATCCGATTCATGTTGGGGCCTGAGATCGGCCTTCACCTCGTCTTTATCCCCGAAGAATACGGCGGTCTCGGTGCGGGGGCTTCAGAGATCTCCATTGTCTCCGAGAGGATCGCGAAGATGGACCTGGCCATAGCCTCTTCATTCCTGGCCATCTGCCTGGGAATGGACCCCATAAGGGTTGGCGGCACGCCGGAGCAGAAGGAGAAGTGGATCCGCAAGATCGCCGATGAAGGCCTCATTGTTGCCTACGGGGTTACGGAACCTGAGGCAGGATCCAATGTCCAGGCCCTGAAGACAAAGGCGGAGAGGGTGTTGGACGAGGAAGGGAAGATCAAGGGGTACAAGATCAACGGTCAGAAACAGTTCATCACCAACGGCGGCGTCGCAGCCCTCTATACCATCCTTGCGGATACCCCTGAGGGTCCTTCCTTCTTTGTCGTGGAGGCCGGGGCCGAGGGGTTGCATCCGGGGAAGCATGAAGATAAACACGGCATAAGGGCCTCCGACACCTGCCCCCTCACCCTGGAGGACCTTTTCGTTCCTGCCGGGAACCTGGTAGGGGGCATTGAAGGACAGGGCCTCAGACAAGCCAACGAGGTCTTCGGCTATACAAGGCTCATGGTGGCGACCTTCGGCCTGGGTGCGGGCATGGCCGCCCTTGAGAAGACCATCGCCTATGCCAAAGAACGGATTCAGTTCGGCAGCCCCCTTGTGGAAAAACAGGGCTACACCCATCGACTGCTTGTCCCGAATGCGGTGCAGCTGGAGGCAGCGCGGGCCTATGTTGAAAAGACGGCGCAAAGGCTCGACACCGGGGAGGAGGACCTCCAGGTGGAGGGTTCGATCTCAAAGTACTTTGCCACAGAGGCGGGCGATGCCATGGCCAATGACGCCATCCAGGCCCTGGGCGGATACGGCTATATCAGAGAGTTTGAAGTAGAAAAGATCAAACGGGATATCAAGATCACCACCATTTTCGAAGGGACGAGCGAGATCCAACGAAATATCATCGCCATCTTCCGGCTGAGGGAGACGGTGCGCTCGAAGGGACGGTTCTATTTGGGAATGGCCGAAGGCCTTGACGTTCTGCCCGAGGAGTGCGGGGGTCCTCTCCTGGCCCAGGTCGTTCGGCTGTTAAACGAGATCGTGGTCCAGGTGAGAAGTTCCAAATTGACCAAGTCCCAGCACGTGATGTTCCTGATGGCCGACATGATCACCTGGTGCGAGGTGGGCGAGGCCCTTTGCCGCAAGGCATCCGCTTATGAAGGCAGAGAGGGATCCAAGGATTACATGAAGGCCGCGGCCCGTCTCTTTGCCAGGGAAACGGCGGAGAAGGTCTACCTCAACGGCTTCAAAATAGCCCATGGCTGTGAGGCGGTCATGGAGGATGTGGCCCGGAAGCTGAAGGACCTTGATCTCGGGCGGGCCATGGAAGGTTACCTGAAAGACATGGACAGGGTCGCGGCAGAGTTGGTCAAATAGGGCGCTGAAGGGCCTGAGGAGGAAAGCCAGGCGATCCTGACGTAAGTCATGAGGATCCACCTTATGAAGTGAAAATGCTCTAAATCCGAAGCACGAAATCCGAAATCCGAAACAATATTTAATGAGCAAAATTCAAATGATCCAAACAATAGGCGTATCTGAGATCACGACTATGATTTTGTTTTTGTCATTAGGGCATTTGATATTTGAATTCTTGCCCGCCTGAGGCGGGTGAATTTCGAATTTCGATATTCGGATTTCGAATTTTTCCAATGGCATTTTCGTAAATCATGTCCTCTGGGCTTAGACCAAACCCAGCCCCTCTGGGGTCGGATATTTATTTTTTTCCAATGCTCCAGTACTCCCTGGCCCAGAACTGGCTCAGAAAATCTCTATTTTTTGGCCGTGATACGAACACACAGCGTGGGTTCTATCAAAAGAAGCAGATTCGCACCAGGGCGGGCCATTACTCCATGCTTCCGGCTCGGCAAATACTGTTTTGCGCGAAGACGGTTCAGTGATTTCGGTACTATTGATTGTCGCATTTGGACAAGTTTGAGAGGATGACAGTCGTCAAAACCCATTTTCATAGATCGAAGGGACGGACTCAGGTCAGAAGGCGCGGCACGGCGCAAAAGACCTTTTATGAAAAGCCGAGAATAGACCCCCAGCTCAAACACACCTTCAGAAAAATAGGCGTTCCCACCCCTGCCCCCTTTACGCCGGACCCATTTCAACTGGAGGCCCTGGAAAAGATCGAGGCAACCGATGTGCTTGTGAGCGCCCCGACCGGATCCGGAAAGACCTGGATAGCCACCGAGGCCATCACAAGGAATCTTTCCAAGGGTCTCAAGACCTGGTACGCCTCTCCGTTGAAGGCCCTCTCCAACTCGATCTATCAGGAATTCAGTCACGAGTTCGGGTCCCGGTATTGCGGCATTCTGACGGGAGACAGGAAAGAAAACCCCGGAGCGGCCGTCGTCGTCGGAACCACGGAGATCCTTCGAAATCAACTCTACGATGCCATGCATGAAGGCGTCAACATTGATACGGACCTTGTCATCCTCGACGAGGCGCACTACTTGAGTGACCCCGATCGGGGCGTGGTATGGGAGGAAGTTCTCATCTACTTGCCTTCCCGGGTCAGGCTGTTGCTTCTCTCCGCTACCATATCCAATGCCGAAGAGGTCGCTTCTTGGTTGGAAGAGAACCGGAGAGGGAAGACCTGGATCGTCCGTTCGGTCCATAGGCCGGTTCCTCTGGAGATGCTCTTCCTCTTTCCCGATGGTCTGATTTCCCCTTTGGCCGGCAAGAGGGGGTTGGTGCCGAAGGTCGAGAGATTCGTCGCTTCCCAGGGAGATCACGGCAAGAGGAGGGGTTTTGGAAGGCTCGACTTCGGCGAGATCATCGAGTGCCTCAGGACCTTCGATCTCCTGCCCGCCATTTTTTTCCTTAAGTCCAGAATGGACTGCAATCGTGCCCTTTTAACCTGCCGAAAAGCCGAGCGACCTTATGAAATCGAGGAGCATTTCCAAAAGGAACTCAAGGATTTCTTGCGTCACTATCCCCATCTCAAGGGCCAGCGGCAGATGAGGTTTCTCATGGACTCTATGGTTGGTTCCCATCATGCGGGCCAACTCCCATACTGGAAGGTCCTGATCGAAAAAATGATGATCAAGGGTTATCTGGAGGCCATTTTTTCCACGTCCACAGTTGCGGCGGGGGTCAATTTCCCGGCCAGAACGGTCGTCCTTGTCCAGAGCGACCGATTCGACGGGCACGAGTTTTCAAACCTGACTGCCACCGAATTCCATCAGATGACCGGCAGGGCCGGGAGGCGGGGAAAAGACAATATCGGATTTGCCCTTGTCATCCCCGGCATCCACCAGGACCCTCAACTGATCCATGATTTGAAGGACTCCTCCCCCGAACCCCTGATGAGCCGGATCCATATCAACTTTTCCATGACCCTGAACCTGCTTCTCTCTCATACCCCTGAGGAGGTGAAGGATCTCCTCAATCGTTCCTTTGCCGCATTTCAGGAAAGGAAGAGGGCCACTTCTTTTCAAAGGGAATGGGAGGAGATGGTCAGAGATCTGGAAGGGCTGATCCCCGGGGGAAGGTGCGATAGGGCCGATCCTTTCGAAATCATGGAATATATCCAGATGCGCGCAGAAGTCAGGAAAAAGGAGAGAAGGGCGGCCAAAGATCTCCGAAAGGAGGGGCTCATGAGGACCTTCAAGAGAATCCTGATCCCTGGAAGACTCTTTCTTCACAAGAACAAGAATGTTTACGTCGTTTTTCGAACCGAGGTGGAAAGGGGAAGGTTCATCTGCAGGGCCCATAATCTCAAGAGGCGACTCCAGGTCCGTAAGGGGCATATGCGGTTGAGGAGAGTGGATACCAAGCAGATCAAGGCCGTACTGGACTACTGTGTGGATCTTGCGGATGATCTGTCAACCGATAGGCTGGAGGGCCTGTTTGCCGCCATCCCCCTGGACGATCTGGGCCTTCTCCGCGTCGATTTTTCAGGGGAAGAGAGAGAGGAGGAAGAGGCGAGCCCTTCAGGGCAGGAATTGCCGGGGTCTTTTCCCTGCGAGGACTGCGAGCACCTCAAGCTCTGTCACGGTGGCAAGAAGGGCCCTCTTCAAAGGTTGCTGCGAGATTTCAAGTCTTTGACGGGCCAGATGGAAAAGGCCGGTGGAGGGCTGTGGCTCAGCTTTAAGACGCATCTCCGTTTTTTGAAGCTCACCGGATTCATCGATGAGAAGGACCGGTTGACCCCTGACGGCATCTGGGCATCCAAGCTCCGGTTGGACCATCCTCTCCTGATCGCCGAGGCCATAAGGAAGGGCGGATTCGGCGGCGCCAGCCCCGAGATCATGGCCGGTTGCCTCGCCCCCTTTGTCTGGGACAGGGCACAAGATCTGGATCTGAGAGTGGAAAGCGCAATGAAACTGCAGGGCATGGAAGAGGCCTTCAACAGGGTCCTGGATCGTATAGAGGAGATTCGGGGCCTGATGGCGAGGAGGGACTTTGAGGATCCTCAGATTCTCTTTTGGCCGGCAGCAGCTCTCTTCCAATGGTGCAAAGGGATTTCCTGGAAGGAATTATTGGTGTCTATCCCTGTGGATGAGGGGGATCTGGCCTCATTGATCGTCAGGACCGCAGACCACCTCCGGCAGATCGCAAATCTGGCGGAGACCCATCCTGATCTTGCATCCACCGCCCACAAGGCGGTGGACCTCATATTGAGGGAGCCGGTGTTGATTGAGTGAGAAACCAAAGCCGACCCAATAGACCGAGAAGGTCGGGATGTGCGTTGACTACGGCCAGGTCTTACCGAGGGGCTGAACAGCAAAATACAGACCGTCAAGCCGATATGGTTGACGTACAATCATGTTTGTCTTATTTTTGCCCATCAAAAAAGCAATTTCTTAGCACCCTGTTACTGGGAGATGAGTACCCATGGAAACCCAACTTGCCCCCCTCGAACGGTTAAACAACACGATCCAAGGAAGAAATGTGGACCGATTGCCCATCTTGGTCCTTACCAAAATGTTCGGTCTCAAACAATTAAACATCCCTCTGAACGATTGTCTGAACAGTAGTCCCGATTTATATGTAAAATCTCAGTGGCATTGTGTCGAAGAACTGGGACACGAGGCGTTGTGGGCCTTTAGCGGCATTCTGGAGATTAACGAAATCCTGGATCCAACAACCATCAGGGATACGGAGGCCGCCCGACTTGTTCAAAGGTATTATCTCACGTCCATAGATGATGTAAAATCTTTACCGGAGGTTCGGGTGAAAGACCAGGGGAAAATCCCCTGGGTTCTTGAAATAATAAAAGAGCTGAAAAAATTATCTGAAAAAAGATTTCCTGTCTTTGCACACCTATCCATGCCCTTTGAAAATGCCTTTATGTTGCGGGGCAATGATTTGTACAAGGATCTCATAAAGACGCCGGACCTGGTGCATCAACTCCTGGAATATATCCTGGCGCTTGATTTGGAGTATGCCATGCTCATGGTCAAAGCCGGGGCCGACGTTATTTGGGGAACGAACCCAACCGTAAACGCCGAGCTCATGTCAAAAAAGCACTACGAATCTTTCGGCTTTTCATACGATCAAAGATTTTTCGCCACAATGCGTAAAAAGGGTATTCGAACCATGTTCCATGCATGTGGTGATTGGTCCGGTCGGGCTGAAAAGGTTTTCGAACTTGGCGCCGACATTTATTACCTGTCCAGACACTTTGATTTAGTGGAGGCAAAAAAAATGTGTGGCGAAAGGGGGGTCATCATGGGAAATGTTCCTGCAGTTGGAACCTTGTTGCAGGGAACCCCCCAGGATGTTGAACAGGAGGCACTGGCCTGCGCAAACCGCGCGAGCATTGGTGGAAGATATATCCTTGGCGCCGATTGCACATCACCAAGGGACACGCCTCCGGACAATATGGCAGCCATTTTTCGCGTGGCAAAAGAATATGTCCTGTAAAATTTTCATCTCTTCTATTACGTCTTTTTGCCAACCTCAGCATTGCGCGGTTTAAGATCAAGCCCGATGAATATAAAGCCTTTTTTCCAGGAACGGGTGAGTTAGGAGAATATTCAGGGTCTTCTCCCAATCGAGTGGGTAATTTTTGACACTTAGAGCGCGGGTAACATGCAGGTGAGGACCTTGAGGCGTAAGTATTCTTGATCTCTCAACCCGTAAGCCCGACGCTGGATGACACGAATCTTGTTGTTTAACCCTTCCACAAACCCGAGAGAGACTTTCTCTTCGGAATTGATGTGCGTTACGATTCCCTCCCAGAGGCTCTCAATCATCTGGGCAAACCTTTCGTAGGGTTTGAGCCGTTGCCACTGCAGGAAAGAGTTTTCCTGAACCGGCCATAGGGCCGGAGAAGATCATGTCGTGGGACATCGCCGCCGCAAGCCCTCCCAGGGCCGCGTCCGCCCCGGCCCAGACCTGGTTATCCGAGACATCAACAACGGATCGTTCAGTGAAACAAATATCAAGTTGCCGGCTTCGAATCCAATAACTCGCTTCGATTATGGTTGACAATAAGTTCGAGAAGATGAACATTTCATCATGTCTCACTTCTTGTCATTCCGGGCTTGACTGAGCCTGCCCCGTACTTGATGCGGGGGAATCGAGATGTGGTCTATCAAAACATGCCGGAGTGACCCGTGCGCCCGTCCTCCGCAGCAGTGCTACTGCGGAGGGTGGAGAAACGCGGGGAGCTTCACCGAAACGGAGGAGGTGTCGAGATGGTAACCGAAGAAAGGAAACGGGAAATCCTGAAGGGGCTGCACGATGCGGTGGTCGCCTATGATGAGGACAAGGCGGGGGAACTCAGCCAAATGGTTTTGGACGAAGGCATCGACGCCTACGAGGCGATCATGGACGGCCTTGCCGCCGGCATGGAGAGGGTCGGAGAGCTTTACAACGCTCAGGAATACTTTGTACCGGAGATATTGATGTGTTCCGACGCCCTGTATCGGGGTCTGGATATCCTGAGACCGCATGTGAAGGAGGGCGATGCAACGCACAAAGGCCAGGTGGTTATCGGCACGGTGGAAGGCGATGTCCACGACATAGGTAAGAACTTGGTGAAGATGATGTTTGAGGTGGGCGGCTTTACGGTCCATGACCTGGGCAGGGACGTAAAACTCGAAAAATTCGTGGAGGAGCAACTCAGAACGGATTCGGAGATTGTCGCCTTGTCTGCCTTGATGACGACCAGCATGTCGGCCATGCCGAAGGTGATCAAGATGATTAAAGACAAAAACCCGAAGGTGAAGATTATGGTGGGAGGCGCGCCTCTATCCGGCGAGGTGGCAGACAAATACGGGGCCGACGGTTACGCGGACAATGCGACTAACGCGGTGCAGGAGGCGATCCGAATGATCAGCCAATTGAGACAAATGAAGTGAGGCCGCTTTGAGCCGGGAGTCGGTATGTTCCAATTTTCCCGAGAACAGAAAGTATGTGAGATCGGCGGGGTGAGATTCGGGGGAGAACCGGGCCAATACCCCACGGTTATCGTCCCCTCCATCTTTCAGAAAGGAGACAGGGTCTTTGCGGGGTCAAAGAGAAAG
>JAZDGZ010000552.1:0-2646 GCA_043806375.1 Pseudomonadota bacterium
GTGGAGGTCATCGGCCCGGATCTCGATCAAATCAAACCTCCGGGACAACTGCCTCTCGCCATTTTGGTTGAAGTCGCGGGGCGTCAGATGCAGGAGGACTTCGAACCGATTCTCGAAAGACAGATCCACCACCTGATCAATTATGCGCAGGGGATCATGCACATCGGTCAAAGGGATATTGCCTGGTTCCGTATCGGTAAGGGCGCCGTGGATAAGGGGCTCCGTCTCTCCCATTTGGGCAAGATCCTCCATGCCAAATTCCATCAGGACTTCGGAGCCATCTTCGACAAGGTGCAGGTCAAAATCTACACTGAAATTAAACATGTAGACGAGATTCTCGCAAAGGCGAGGGATGTGTATCATAAAAGGGATGAACGGATCGAAGGGATGACCGATGAGACGACCGATATCTATTACTCCTGCACCCTCTGCCAGTCCTTCGCGCCGAACCATGTCTGTGTCATCAGCCCCGAAAGGACCGGGCTGTGCGGCGCCTACAACTGGATGGATTGCAGGGCATCTTTCGAAATCAACCCGACCGGACCGAACCAGCCTGTGCCCAAGGGAGATATTCTTGATCCGAAACTGGGTCAATGGAAAGGCGTCAATGACTTTGTCTTCAAAGCCTCCCGTCAGAAGATAGACCACTATAACTTCTACAGTCTCGTCTATGATCCGATGACCACCTGTGGTTGTTGTGAGTGCCTCGCTGCCATCCTTCCGATGTGCAACGGTGTGATGACCGTTAACCGGGAGTTCATGGGCATGACCCCTTGCGGCATGAAGTTCACCACCTTGGCCGGTTCGGTCGGTGGCGGCGCCGTGACTCCGGGCTTCGTGGGCCATAGCAAGTACAACATCACCCAGAGGAAATGGCTCGTGGGCGACGGCGGCCTCAAACGGCTGGTCTGGATGCCCAAGATCCTCAAGGAAGAGATCAAAGAACGTTTCAACAAGCTGGCCGGAGAACTCGGTATTCCCAACCTTTTGGACATGGTTGCAGACGAAACGGTTGGAGTGACGGAGGAAGAGATTCTTCCCTTCCTGACAGAGAAGAATCACCCTGCCCTCTCGATGGATCCGATCCTCGGGTAAAGAAATTGACGCAGAGCGCATGGCGCATGGCGCATCGCGTATTGATATATAAACCGATTGGTAGGGGTTATGTGGGTGCAGGCTCTCGTGGTTGAAAACGGAAGCCTGCACGCCGCTCATGGTGAGCGCATCATTGATGATGAGTTGTGATTTGTGGGATTTAGTAGCTTATAATCTGATTCTTTGCGCTATGCGCTCAGCACAGTTCATCTCTTGAAAGGAGTGGGAATCATGGGTCTGACGGGAATCCAAATCTTCAAGCTGTTACCAAAAACCAACTGTAAAGAATGTGGCGTCCCAACCTGCCTTGCCTTTGCAATGAATTTGGCTGCCGGGAAAGCGGAACTATCTGCCTGTCCCTATGTTTCAGAGGAAGCAAAGGCGTCGCTCTCTGAGGCGTCGGCTCCGCCGATTCGACCCCTTGGAATTGGTTCGGGTGAGAATGTGGTCAGGATCGGAGGGGAAACCGTTCTTTTCCGCCACGAAAAAACCTTTGTAAACAAACCTGGCTTTGCCGTTCTGATCAGTGATGCGATGCCAGAGGCCGAGGTCGATGCCCGCATGAAGCGCTTCAAAGAATTGAAATACGAGCGGGTGGGGCTTACGTTGAGACCGGAAATGGTTGCTGTCAAGAACGAGTCAGGCGACGCTGGAAAGTTTGAGGCCCTGATTAAGAAGGTCAAGGCAGGAACCGACGCTGCCCTCATCCTCATGAGTGACAACGTGGAGGCACTGACGGTCGGGGTCAAGGCGTGCGCGGATCGTGTTCCATTGATCTATGCCGCCTCCGATGGAAATAGCGACGCGTTGGCAAGTTTAGCCAAGGAGAACAAGTGCCCATTGGCCGTCAAGGCCGATGGCCCGGAAAAACTCTCCCAACTCTCTGACAAACTGACAGCGGCGGGTCTGAAAGATCTCGTCCTCGACTCGGGATCCAGAACGCTCCGTAAAGCCTTTGAGGACCAGATCTTTATTCGACGGGCGGCCCTCAACCAGAAGAACCGGTCCCTCGGGTTTCCAACGATCACCTTCCCCTGTGAGATGACGAAAGACCCGATGAAGGAAGCGCTCATCGCTGCAACCTTTGTCGCCAAATATGCGGGCATCGTCGTCCTCTCCGATTTCCAGGGCGAGAATCTCTTCCCCTTGCTCGTAGAACGGCTCAATATCTATACCGATCCGCAACGGCCCATGATGATGCAGCAGGGAATCTACCCCATTGGAACCCCGAATGAAGACTCCCCCGTGATGATCACCACGAACTTTTCACTCACTTACTTTATCGTCTCCGGAGAGATCGAAGCGAGCCGGGTTCCCAGCTGGTTGATGGTCATGGACACGGAAGGGCTCTCTGTCCTCACCGCCTGGGCCGCTGGAAAATTTGTAGGGGATGCCATCGGCGGCTTTATCAAGAAGAGCGGGATCACCGAAAAAGTGAAACATCGCCGTGTCGTCATTCCCGGAGCCGTTGCCGCGGTGAGCGGAGATCTCGAAGAAGAACTCGGCAAGGATTGGGAGGTCAAGATCGGACCAAGAGAGGCCGCCCATATT
>JAZDGZ010000553.1:0-2639 GCA_043806375.1 Pseudomonadota bacterium
GTTCCTCTCAGTCCCCAATAACAGAAAATACTGATTTTGTGGGCCTTGATGAGGCGGTTGAACACAAACTTCCCAGTTATTTCCGTTTACGATTATCTTAGCGCGGAATATTTTTGTTTGTCCCGCTCCGAGAGCGGGGCAAACAAAAACTCTTCTCTGTGCCCTCTGTGTCTCCGTGGTAAATGAAAAGTTGTAACCGTATTTATGAAACCCAGGACTTAGTCTGCGGAGGAAACACGAATCACCTTCTTGAGGAGACGTCGGGCGTAAAAAAGCGTAAATAGCGCCGCACTCCAGGTAATGGAGAAGATCCCCCACCAGATGGCGGGAAGGCCGAAGTCCAGGAGATGGGTCAACGACCAGAAGAGGATGACGGGAGCGACGATCTGTCGATAGAGACCGATCCAGACGGCGTACATGGGTCTTTTAAGGCCTTGCATCGCAGCCACATAGACAAACAGAACCACGTACCCGTAAAGCACAAGGGCATCAATTCGCAGGTAAATCGTGCCGATCTCGATCACCCTCGCATCCTCCGAGAAGAAGGTCATCAAAGGCCTAGCCAGAAGCAAGACCGCCACCGTGCCGAGGGCCATGACCACCCCGCCGTATCGCAGGCCTGTATTGACCGTTTCCTTGACGCGGTCAAATAGCCTGGCGCCGTGGTTTTGGGCGACAAGAGTCAGGGTGGAGATGTTCAGACCTATGGTGGGCACCAGCACCATCTGCTCCACACGCATGGCCGCCCCATAGGCTGCAACAGCCTCTTTCCCAAATTGGCTGACGAAATAGGTGATCACGAAGATGCCCATGCCCACGGTCAACATGTTCAAGCTGGCCGGGAACCCCTGTCGAAAAATCTCTTTAAAGGGCCCGGGCTTCGGCAAGAGATCTCTCCACCCCATACCCGCAACCAGCCCGGTTCCAAGAACCTTCAGACCCATGTAGAAACAACCCATGCACTGAATGAGGACCGTGGCCAGGGCGATACCGAAAATCCCCATGGGTGGAACCCCGAAGCCGCCATATATGAACCATGGGTCGAGGAGCACATTCAGGAGAAACCCTGCGATCAGGAAATCTCTGAAGGGCCTGGTATCGCCCAGGGCATTCAGGATCGCATTCAGCATATTGATGAGCAGGAAGAAGAGGGTGCCCCAAAAGATGGTATTCATATAGGTCGTTGCCATGAGCAGGTATTCTTCAGATGCCCCCAGCAAACGAAACAGGAAGGGTGAGATACAAAGGCCGAAGATCGTGAGGGCGATCGAGGTGAGAATACCGAAGGTGATTCCCTGAACGGCAATGAGTCTTGCCTTTTCTCTTTCTCCTGCCCCGAGGGCGTTGGCGATGAGGGCCGTCGCACCCGTTGAGATCCCCATGCCCACCGCAATGATGATAAAGAAGACGGGAAAAGAGAGGGAGAGCGAGGCCAAGGCCTGGGTGGAGATCAACCCGCCGAAATAGGTATCCACCACATTGTACATGGTGTGAAAGAGATACCCGACGCTGGCCGGAATGGCGACCTGTCGAACGAGTCTTGGAATGGATTCCGTGGTGAGTTGACGATCCTTCGGCATCTCTCTCGTTAGGCTTCGCTCCTTCTCAAGTGGATTTCCACACGCCCTACGGCCAGGGAGAGTGAAAGGGTCAATACCAAGTAGAGCAGAGTAATCGTGATCCATACCTCAAAGGTCAGATACGTGGCTGACATGAGCTCCATACCCTGAAACGTCAATTCCTGAATCGAAATGACGGAAACGATCGCTGAATCCTTGATCGTAGAGATAAACTGTCCGGCCAGGGGAGGAAGTATCCTCTGGGTCGCCAGGGGCAGAATAATGTGGCGCATCTGCTGCCACCGCGTGAATCCGAGGGCGTGGGACGCCTCCCAGATCCCCCTTTCGATGGACTGAATTCCTGCCCTGACGATCTCTGTGACGTAGGCCCCTTCAAAAATCCCAAGCGTTATCAGCGCCGATACGAATGCCGAAAATGTAGAAGGTGGTGCAAAAAGAAGGGCCAAGAAGGACCGGGTGCCTTCGGAGCAGGATGCCATGAAGGCATCAACCCCCAAAGAGGTCATGACCGGCCCGCTGACGAAGTAATAGAAGATAAAGACCAAGACAAGCGGAGGGATATTGCGGATCAGTTCGACATAGGTTCGGCCGATGAGGCGATTAAAAAGAATGCTGCTTACACGGCAAAGCCCCATCGCCGTTCCGATGATCGTAGCCAGCACCGTCCCCCATACACTCAGCTTGATGGTTGCGTAAAGTCCCTGGATGAGCAGATTTGTGACCCATTCCCCCTTCTCGGAGTCGTAGCGAAAAAGGTACTGGGGAATCGCCTTCCACTCCCATTTGTACTCCAGGCCCACCCAGACCCTATAGGCAACGTAGATCCCCGCGGCCAGGAGACATGAGGCGACAATGATGTCGAAGGACTTAATTTTTGTCTTCGCCTTGATCATGCCTATTTGATCATGGTTTCCCAGGCCATGGTTTCGAACCAGTAGTGCTTTCGCTCCGCCAGCCACCCCTCGGCCTGCACCACGGTGATCCAGTTGTTGAAAAAGTTCAGGGTGTCCACATCCCCCTTCCTCAGGGCAAAACCGATCGGCTCTTTTGTAAAGGTCC
>JAZDGZ010000554.1:0-2443 GCA_043806375.1 Pseudomonadota bacterium
GGCCTTGGGCAAAGGGGCCGACCCTGACATCTTTATAGCGAGCGCGAAGGCTTACATCAACGGGCTAAACCGCCTCGAGTATCTCAAGACGCACCCCTCCCTTGACCCCAGCGAGAGGAGGCTCTAGTATGGCGTCTTCAGGCAAGACTTGTTCGCCTTTGGCAGACTTGCCCGCCTCTGGTGGGCTCGCCCGCTTCCGGGTGGATCGCTACGGATAAGGCGCGCAGCGCAGTGAATCAAGGTATTTCCGGGACAATAGACTCATTCATTCAATCGATATAGCGAGGAAAGGCAATCCATGACTCAATCCATGACCATTACAGAGAAGATACTTGCCGCTCATGCAGGATGCGAATCGGTCAGTCCGGGAGAGCTTATCAAGGTTCACGTAGACCTGGCCATGGCTAATGACATCACCGCCCCTCTGGCCATCCGTGTTTTCAATGAGATCGGGATGACCAAGGTCTTTGACGTGGAAAAGGTCGCCTTGGTGGCGGACCATTTTGTGCCCAACAAAGACATCGCCTCGGCCCAGCAGGCAAAAATCTTGAAGACCTTTGCCCAAGAACAGGGGATTAAACACTACTACGAGGTGGGGAACGGGGGAGTTGAGCACGTGATCCTCCCTGAAAAGGGGTTGGTCGTCCCCGGCGATTTGGTCATCGGAGCGGACAGTCACACCTGCACCTATGGCGCCCTTGGGGCCTTTTCAGCCGGCGTGGGGAGCACGGACATCGGGGCCATCATGGCTACCGGAATGACATGGATCAAGGTTCCGCCGACCATAAGGCTGGTCTATGAGGGGCATCTGAGAGCGTGGGTAGGGGGAAAGGACCTCATTCTCTTTACCCTTGGGCTGCTGGGGGTGGAAGGCGCCAACTACAAGGCAATGGAGTTTTCCGGAGAGGTGATCAGCCGGCTCCCCATGGACCAGCGGTTGACCATGGCCAACATGGCGGTTGAAGGGGGTGCCAAAAACGGTATCGTGGAGCCTGATGATATAACCTACAACTATGTGAACCAGAGGAGCGACCGAGAGGGGGTCTTTTTTAAGAGCGACCAGGATGCGGTCTATGAAAGGGTGTTAAGGATCAATGTGGATGAGATCGAACCCCAAGTGGCCTTTCCCCATTCGCCCGACAACGTAAGGCCCATATCGGCAGCGGGAGAAATTCCTTTGGACCAGGTTTTCATAGGATCATGCACCAACGGGCGCCTTGACGATCTCCGGGTAGCCTCCGGCATCCTTGAAGGAAGATCTGTGGCTCGAGGCATGAGGCTTATCGTCCTACCCGGGTCCTCTCTCATATACAAGCAAGCCCTCCAGGAAGGGATTTTGATGACCCTGCTCGAGGCCGGGGCGGTCATCGGGCCGCCATGCTGCGGTCCGTGTCTTGGAGGGCACATGGGGATCCTGGCCGAAGGGGAGAGGGCAGCCTCTACGAGCAACAGGAATTTTATGGGCCGCATGGGGCACCCCAAGAGCGAGGTCTATCTGGTGAACCCGGCAGTCGCAGCAGCTTCGGCCGTGTTGGGTCGGATAGGGTCTCCCGAAGAACTGTAGGGACGAAAAGAAGGTGCAGGGGACAAGGGAAGGAAGAGGGAATAAAATGAAATGTGAAGGCAGGGTTTGGAAATTCGGGGATAACATCGACACGGACGTGATCATCCCTGCGAGGTTTTTGAACGTATCGGATCAGGATGAACTGGCCAAAAATTGTTTTGTAGATCTGAGGCCTGATTTCAACCAGGGGGTGGGGCGAGGAGATATCATTTTGGCGGGAAGCAATTTCGGCTGCGGCTCTTCTCGTGAGCACGCGCCTTTGGCCATCAAAGCCGCAGGGATCGCGGTGGTCATCGCCAAGAGTTTTGCAAGGATCTTCTATAGGAATGCCTTCAACATCGGCCTACCTATTCTGGAATCCGAAGAGGCGGTGGACCTCTTTTCAGAAGGCCGGCGCATCTCCGTCGACCTGGAGTCCGGAGAGATCAAGGGCGTCGACGATGAGTCCCGAGCTTCTGCGAAATCCTTGCCGGCCTTTATGCGCGAGATCATAGAGGCAGGTGGCCTTGTGCCCTATATAAGGGCCAAAGGGGGCTTCTGAGAGGGGGTTCTGGTACTGGGCCTCGTCCGGTGTAGTCTTTTCTCTGAAGGTGCAGTGGACTAAATCACAATATTGCTGAGACAGGATTTCAAGAAAGGAAAAGAGGGATGATAAGCGATGCAGTCAAGAAGGGCGTGGAACGGGCTCCGCACCGAGCCCTTTTCAAGGCAATGGGCTATACAGACCGCGAACTGGCACGGCCGCTGATCGGCATAGCCAATTCAGCCAATGAGATTATCCCGGGGCATATCCACCTGAACCGAATCGTGGATGCCGTGAAGGCAGGGGTTTACATGGCCGGAGGCCTGCCCGTCGTGTTCGGAACCATCGGCGTCTGT
>JAZDGZ010000555.1:0-3643 GCA_043806375.1 Pseudomonadota bacterium
CGTAATAGAACACGTGGTCTGGTTTCAGCCTCTCCAGGTATTCAAGGTTTCTCCGGACCGCCTCCTCGAGAGAGGAGAAATCCATGTCATCATTAAATTTCGGGTAGAAGAAACGAACAGGGACCAGGGCCTGTTCAGGCCTTTCCGGCGCCTCTGTTAGGATAGGGTAACGCCAAAAATAGATGAGCATGGCCACAACGATGGCCACAACGATGGCCACAAGAAGAATGATTTGAATGAGCCACCTTCGGGTTCTTGAACTTTTCATGTCATATTGACTCTTCTTGGCTAAGAGTATAAAAAAAATTCGCTCTTGCTCTGGCGAAGCGGTTGTTACGAACCAAAATTTTTATACGTGAATGGCCGAAAGAAGGCAAGGCAAAAGCCGACCGGATAGAGAGCAAGCTGGTGTTACTTTCCCGCCGCAAAGCTGTGGTTTTTTTGCAACACCCCCCTATCAAAGCGGAACCCCACACCTCTGTTTCCCCGATGGACCAAAGGCCATTTAACAATCTAATATCAAAGTCTTATCAGGAAACATGCCATGGATTTGGCTCGGATCATTTTTTTGGCACACCGTTTGCAGAGTTCTGGTGCAGTTAGTTGGACAACCCATCCCAGACGTTAAGGAGCTTGGCGTGGATTTCAGGCAACGAACATTAAAAGACGAAATCAGTTGTACGGGCATAGGTCTTCACTCTGGCAAAAAAATAAGATTAACCGTCAAACCCGCACCTCCGGATACGGGCATAAGATTCGTTCGAAAGGACATCCCTGGCCATCCCGTTATCAAGGCCCATTTCGAGAACGTGGTCGATACCACCCTTTCGACGACTATCGCCAACAATGGTCACAGGGTTTCGACGGTCGAACACCTGATGGCCGCCTTTTTCGGTCTGGGGATTGATAATGCAAGGGTCGAACTCGACGGAGCGGAAGTGCCCATCATGGACGGCAGTGCCGCCCCATTCGTTTTCCTTATTAGGAGCGTAGGCATCAGAGAGCAAAGAAATCCTAAGAATTTTATCGTCGTCAAGAAGCCCTTTGAAGTTCAGGAGGGCAATAGGTCTGTGAGCCTGCACCCCTCAAAGGAACTCAAAATCTCTTACACGATAGACTTTCATCATCCCCTGCTGAGGAATCAAGAATACGAACTCTCCTTTTCGGGCAAGAATTTTGTCAACGAGATAAGCCGTGCGAGGACATTCGGCTTTCTTAAGGATATACAAACCCTATGGGAAAACGGCCTGGCCATGGGAGGCTCTTTGGACAATGCCATCGTCATCGATGATTTTCGAATCCTCAATGAAGATGGGCTCAGATACAAAGATGAATTCGTGCGACATAAGATTTTGGATTTCATCGGAGATATCGCCATTATCGGGTGCCCGGTCATCGGCCACTTTGTGGTTCAAAGGTCAGGGCATTCGCTTAATCAGAGTATGCTGCGGGCCCTGATGGCCAATCAGAGTTCCTGGGAATGGGCGGCCTTCAGAACCCCCCAAGAGTGTTCCCAAAACAGCGTTAAGATACCCGCCTTTGGCTCCCCGGGTCCGATCCCTGCATAAAGAGATCTAGCAGGGATAATGATTGCAATTCCCCGTCCTCTTAGATAATATCATATCTAATCAAAATCCCTAGTTTTTTGGGCGCTTATTTTCGACGCTAGAGCGGACTCCCCGCCCTGGCGCCGGGGCGATTTACGGCGCCAAGCAGATTGTGGATCACCTTCCGGATTGAGATCTCCAGGCAGACCCGCATCTGCTGGGATTGTTTTTCCCATTACTGATAATCGGATCATGGATGGCCTCTCCAGGAAAGCCCCATCTCTCTCAGACTTTTGGTCTATGAAAAAGACAAAAGCAGCGCTCCTGATCTTCCTATTCTCTGCTGTCATGCATTTGGCCCCGTTGGCCCAGGCGAAAAAAGCCTATCTCTCCGATATCGTAGTGACCAATACGAGAGACCATGTCTTGGTCTATTTTACCGTAAACGACTGCTTTACCGTGGATATGAATAACGCCATCGAAAGCGGCCTGAAAACGACTTTCACGTTTTTTGTAAAACTTTATGAGAAAAAAGACCTCTGGTGGGACACGGAGATCATAGACCTAGAGGTCAGTCACTCCATTAAATACGACAATCTCAAGAAGACCTATGAAGTGACCTTGTCGGAAGAGAACAACAAGGTCATCACGGTCAAGGGCTTCGAGGAGGCAAAGAAACTGATGGCCGAGGTGGCGGCCCTGAAGGTCGCGTCACTTCATCATTTGAAAAAAGGCGGCCGCTTTCAGCTCCGGCTGATGGCCGAGCTTGACAAGATAAGGCTTCCTTTATATCTGCACTATCTCTTTTTCTTCCTCTCTCTGTGGGATTTCCAGACCGACTGGTATGCGGTCGACTTTAGGTATTAGACAGTCATGAACGATTATCTTCTTGAAGCCAAACAACAGGACCTCAGGAGAAGACGGAGAGAAAGGTACATCATTGCCGCCCTCATCCTCGTCATCTCTTCGCTGACCACCTATCTCGGCATCAAGGCCTTTGATCTGGGATTGGACATCCCCGTTGCCAACAGCATCCTCATTTTTGCCCTCATAGATATCAACGTCATCTTACTGCTCCTCCTCCTCTTCCTGACGACCCGGAATCTGGTCAAACTCTTCTTTGAGAGGAAGAAGGGGATCATGGGGGCCAAACTCAGGACCAAACTGGTCTTGGCCTTTGTGACGCTCTCTTTATTGCCCACGATCATCCTCTTCTTCGTCTCGGTACAATTTATTTCGACCTCCATCGAGTACTGGTTTAATCTCCCTGTGGAGAAGTCCCTAAAAAACTCCCTGGAGGTGGGCCAGGGCTATTACGGCAAGCTCATCGATGATACGCTCTCTTACGGAAATAGCCTGAGCCGCCTCATCACCTACCACGGCTATACCCTGATCTCCAAGACGGAAGAGGTGGAAAAACTCATCAATGATAAACGAATCGAATACCATTTGGCAGCCATAAAGGTCTTTTCCCGGAATACGCAGCTGAGGGCCTTCTCCCAGGATGAAAAGCTGGACTTGAGCCCCTTCAAGGATCCTGGGGCCGATGTCCTGAGAAACAGCTTTGAAAAAGGCACTGACAGCCAGGACATCCAGTCATTGCCTCATGGCCAGTTGGTCAGCGGCATCGTTCCTGTCTTTTCAAGAACCGAAACAAAGGCCGTGGTTGGCCTGATTGTCCTGCAAAAATTCATCCCCGGCGCCTTTGTGAATCGACTCAACGCCATATCCAAAGGTTTTGAGGAATTCAAACAGTTCAAACTGTTAAAAAAACCCATCAAGATCATCCACCTGATCACCCTCTCCATAGTGACCCTTCTGATCATATTTTCCTCCATGTGGTTCGGTTTTTTCCTTTCCAAGGGCATTACCGTCCCGATTCAGCAGCTGGCCGAAGCGACGACCCGTATCGCTACGGGCGATTACGACTTCTTTATCGACCTGGAATCCAGGGACGAGATAGGGGTCCTGGTCAATTCGTTCAACAGGATGACTCTGGACCTCAAAAACGGCAAGATCCAACTGGAAAAGGCCAATCAGGAGCTCATCAGGGGGAATATAGAGCTTGAACAGAGAAGGCTTTACATGGAGATTGT
>JAZDGZ010000556.1:0-3073 GCA_043806375.1 Pseudomonadota bacterium
GACGCTCCAGGAGGGCCCGGGGAGCGAATTCTCCCTGGCCGCCGAGGCGGTGATCATTGCGATCGGGCAAACCCCATCCTTGGCATCTCTCCAAGTCCCCTGCCGGGTTGAGTTGACCCCTCGCGGCACCCTGGCCGTGGATCCTGAAACCATGGTCTGCCATGTCCCGGGCCTGTTCGCAGCGGGCGACGCTGTGGTCGGGGCCGGCACCGTGGTGGAGAGTATCGCTGCAGGGAGGAAGGCAGCCGCATCCATTGTCGAGACCCTCACCGGTTCCAGGCCGAAAGCGAAGGAGCCTTCTCTGGCCGAAACCCTGGAGAGGGCCAAAGAAACGGTGAATGTTGATTTTCCCTCCCAACGCCAGCGCTGTCCGTCTCCCACCCTTTCGGCCGAAGAAGCGGTTTCCTCGTTCCGCGAAGTTGATCCGGGTTATGAGGAGGGGATCGGCATGAAGGAAGCGGGCCGTTGCCTCAATTGCACTACTGCCTGTATCAAGGGAGCTACGATTCCGGAGGTAATGTATCATCCCGACCGTTTGCTCTATCCCCTCAAGAGGACCGGGGCGAGGGGAGAGGGGAAGTGGCAGCGGATTTCCTGGGACGAGGCGCTCGACACCATCGCGGGGAAACTGAAAGAGATCAAAGAAAAATACGGGCCGGAGGCGATTCACATCTCCTGCGGTTCGGGTCAGAAACATATCAGCATCCAGGCGACCAAGATGGCCGAGAGGCTGTGGCCCACGCCGAACACCCACATGGGGCGATATACCTGCATCCACCCCGACGTCATGGCCAACACCGTCACCTTCGGCGATTCGGTGACCTATGAGTTCGGACCTGATTATGGGGAGGCAAAATGTATCATATTCTGGGGTTCTGAACCGGATGTGGCGACCCCCGGCCAGGCCCGGGTGATTCATCGCGCCCTTCGCTCGGGTTCCAAGCTGATTGTGATCGACCCTCGGCCCATCCCCATGGCGAAGCGTGCCCATCTGTGGTTGCGGATCCGGCCGGGAACCGATATGGCCCTGGGTCTTGCCATGGTGAATGTCATGATCAACCAGGGGCTTTATGACAAGGAGTTTGTGGAAAAATATTGTTCCGGCTTTGAACCGTTGCGCGACCATGTCCAAAAATACACCCCCGAGTGGGCGGCGGAGGTTACGGGCTTATCCGAAGAGGATATCGTCAAAGCGGCCCGGATGTATGCCGGCAACAGGCCCGGATGTGTTTACGTCCGGCTGGGTTCCGGCGCCCAGCAGGTGACCTCCACGCAGACCTGCAGGGTCATCTCGATGCTCATCGGGATCACGGGGAACGTGGATGCCAAGGGAGGGAACCTCCTGTATCACAGGACCTTCCAGGAAGCCTTGATGTGGCATCCCTATATCATGTTCAGCGGGGTGAAGCCGCCGGCAGCCATTAACGAGAAAAGGTTTGGAGCCAGAGAATACCCCTTGATGCACAAAGCCGCCTTTTGTCACATCCCCACCACGATCAGAGCTATGGAGGAGGGCAAAGTGAGGGCCCTGTGGGCCGTTGCCAACAACCTGATCGTAGCGGAAATGGATAACCGGAGGATCTGGGATATCCTGAAAACCAAGCTGGATTTCATCTTCGTATCCGAATTTTTCATGACCCCGACCGCCGAACTGGCAGACATTGTGCTCCCTGCCGCCTTCTACACGGAATGTGATCAGTTGGTGGAGGCCTTTGGACACCCCTCCAGCACCGTCAGCGCCAGGGAAAGGCTCGTCGAGCCTGCGGGCGAGTGCCGGGACGACCGCGAAGTGGCGATTGAGATCGGCAGAAGGATGGGAGTGGACGTCTCTCCATGGGATACAATGAAGGATTACCTGGATTGGATGCTGAAATACCAGGGGATGACCTACGATGACCTCCTCAAGAAACCCAACGCAACCCTGACCTTACCCAGGAATTATGAGAGATATAGAACAAGCACCCCTCCATTCAATACCCCAACGGGCAAGGTTGAATTGCACTCCAAGATTCTTGAAGCCATGGGATTGGATCCCTTGCCGGTCTTCCAGGAGCCGCCTGAGAGTCCCATAAGAACCCCCGAACTTTTCAAGAAATTTCCCTTTATTTACACCCACTACAGGACTCATGGTTTTATGCACAGCGAAGGCAGGCAGATAAAGCGCCAGCGCCGGCTGAGCCCGGAACCCTATCTGCAGATAAACTCGAAAAGGGCGGCCGATCTGGGGATTGAGTCGGACGACTGGGTCACCCTGGAGACGCCCAAATCAGCCGGGAAAGGACGGGTGAAATTCCGGGCCCAGCTGATTGAGGAGATGCATCCCGACGTAGTCGCAGGGCCCCACGCCTGGTGGTTTCCGGAGAAGGCCGGGCCCGAGCACGGCTGCTTTGAGTCCAATATCAATGCCCTCGTAACCTTGGACCCTCCATTCGACCCGGTGGTCGGGGTCCCTCAAGTCCGAGCCTTTCTTTGCAGGGTATGGAAGGCTGAGTCGGAGTAGGGAGAAGAATAGGTCCGGCGATGTTACGAAGCCGTCCATAGAAGGTCTGTTCCTTTTGTCCGCCTCAGGGCGGGAAGATAAATTGTCTCCGGCACTGGAGGAGATTCGACGGTATGGCATCGGGAAGTCACTGGGAGAATATCCCGACTTTCTGGGCAGGCTCCTGGAGAAGCTGAAACTGGAAGATGCCCCCGGGTTGTTCAACAAGGTCCCCGGCCTGGCCGACCGAGTTACGGCCCTTCTGTGGGAAGGCGTGGTTTTCAAGGCAGGTGAATCGAAAGAGATGAAATCCATCTTGGAGAATGCCGAGAGAGATTTCCACTGCAACATCGAGGCCTCGGACAGCCCTTTCATGAGCCATTTCATTGTGGAAAAAGGGAAAATCCGTGGTGCACCCGGATTACTTCACTTCAAGGACGAAGACTTTCGGTTCATGGGGCACACAGAGGTATTGTTCGATTTGTTGACAGGCGATCTATATTTGGGCTTCGGCAACTTGCGGCTGCAGACGGCCGGGCATCCCGGTTGGCTCAAACGGATCGCACCCGTCATGCGGGAGATCAGCAAATTGAT
>JAZDGZ010000557.1:0-2331 GCA_043806375.1 Pseudomonadota bacterium
TGATTTCACCCACAGCGAGGTCTTCATGAACGAATACGCGGTGATCGGCAAAAGAATCCCAAAGGTAGATGCCTATGCCAAGGCCACGGGGGAAGCCAAGTTCGCCACCGATATCTATCTTCCGGGCATGCTTTGGGCCAAGGTCTTGAGGAGCCCATTTCCTCACGCACGTATTCTCTCAATCCGTACAGAAAAAGCGAAGAGACTCCCCGGAGTCAAGGCAGTCCTGACGGCCGATGACGTGCCTGATCAGAGGTATGGTGCCCTGGTCCTGGACATGCCGATTTTCGCCCGCGACAAGGTTCGTTACATCGGCGACTCCGTGGCAGCGGTGGCGGCTGTGGACGAGGAGACGGCCTTCGAGGCCCTTGAATTGATTGAGGTGGAGTATGAAGAGCTTCCTGCCGTCTTTGATCCCCTGGAAGCCATGCTTCCGGGCGCCCCGATCATCCATGAGGAACTGAAAAGCTATGTCACCCTCTTCGCCCGTACCGAGCGCGCCATGAGAGGCAATGTCAACTACCAGGCCGACATTCGTCAGGGAGAGATTGATGCTGGATTTGCCGAGTCCGACGTGGTCTTCGAAGACACCTACAGGACACAGAAGGTTCATCCCTCTTACCTTGAGCCCAATTCCACCACAGCCGTCTTAGACTCCGAGGGGCGGCTCGTCATATACAACACGACCCAGCGGCCCCACATGAACCAGGCCATCTTGTCCAGCCTGCTTGGCGTGCCGATCTCCAAGATTCGGGTCATCCCGTGTTACGTGGGAGGCGCATTCGGCGGAAAGAACAGGACCCTCAGTGAGCCCACTGCGGCGGCCCTGGCCATCAAGGCAAGAGCGCCGGTGCGGCTGACCTTCACGAGGGAGGAGGAATTCACCTCTGCCACGACCCGCCATGCCAGCGTGATTGAGCTGAAAACAGGGGTCAAAAAAAACGGGACCCTGGTCGCCTCCCGAATCAAAATGATCTATGAATGCGGGGCCTACGCGCCGACTCCCAACGCCGTCTGGCTTGGAGCGGTCACGGCGATCGGTCCCTATCGGATTCCCCACGTGGCCCTGGAGGCCTTTTCCGTCTACACAAACAAGACCATGGGCGGGGCCTTCAGGGGGTACGGGACGCCCCAGGTCACCTTTGCCCGGGAATCCCAGATGGACAGGATCAGCGATGAGTTAAACATCGATCCTGTCGAAATAAGACTCAAGAACTGCTTCAATAAGGGGGACTCGCTACACACCGGGCAGAAGCTCGTGAGCGTCAATGTCAGAGATACCATCCTGAAGGGGAGTGAACGCATAGGATGGAAAAAGGCGAAACCGGGTAAGCACAGGGCCCTCGGAATATCCTGCGGTTTCTGTCCCTGTGGGGGCTTTTCCACCTCCAGCGTGATCAAAATGAACATGGACGGTACCGCCCTGGTGGCCACCGGGGCAATGGACATGGGCCAGGGTCTCAAGACCGTGATGACTCAGATCGTGGCCGAGGAACTCGGCCTTGAGCCTGATGATATTACCGTGATCATTGGAGACACCGATGCCACCCCGTTTGATGTGGGCATCTTTGGAGACAGGGGAACCCACACCGCAGGTTTGGCCGTCAAGATGGCGGCCATGGACGCCAAGGCCCAGATGTTGGATCTGGCGGCGGAACAACTGGAGGCGAACGTTGAAGACCTGGAGATGAAGGAGAAGAAAATCTACGTCAGGGGCTCCCCATCCAAATTCATCAGGTTTCAGGAAATCCTGGGGGGAGGGATGTACAAGAAGGGAGGACCCATCATCGGGAAGGCATCCATCAACCCGAGCACCCGTCCCATTGATCCCGCGATCGCCCAAGGGGCAGCCTCCAGGATGTTTTCTACCTACACCTTTGCGACCAACCTCGTGGAAATTGAGGTTGATCCGGATACCGGCCAGGTGACTGTCCTCAGGGCCGTGGGCGCCCAGGATTGCGGGACCGTGATCAACCCTGACGGGGTGGAGGGCCAGATTGTCGGAGGCATGACGGTCGGCTTGGGCTACGGCCTCTTTGAAGATATGATCATCAAGGACGGCCAGGTGATCAATCCCAGTTTCCTGGAGTGTCGGCTTCCTACGGCTTCTGACATGCCCGAATTCTCCACGGTCATCGTGGAGAATTACGACGACGACGGCCCCTTCGGGGCAAAGGGGGCCGGGAACAGCTCGGTCATCAATCTGGCATCCGCCATCGCCAATGCGGTCTATCATGCCGTGGGGGTCAGGATTAAGGATCTCCCCGTCACCCCGGAAAAGGTCCTGGCGGGTTTAAAAAGAAAGGAGAAGCGAGATGCGCCTCCCTAGCT
>JAZDGZ010000558.1:0-7559 GCA_043806375.1 Pseudomonadota bacterium
TCTGTGTATGGGAGAGTTCAACCAGGGGCGAATCGGGAGTCGCTTCAAGGCGGTATTTCTTGAGCTTAATGCTCTTGATGGCAGCCCCTGCATTCGAAAAGGTGACTTTGTAGAGGGGTGTTTCCACAGTGATCTCCCTCATCCTCTCTTCAACCGGGGAGGGCGAAACGGTCTTGTCCTCCTGGCCAACAGGCACTGGTCTTGAGGCAGTGGCCCCGGTAGAAGGAGAGGCGGCCGGTGCCGGTTTGTTTTCCGGCGCCACAGTGACGGGAGGTTTTTGTGCCTCTTTCGGTCCAAAAAGGGTTGACCAGAGCAGCAAGACCAAAAAAGACAGAACAAAAGCGACAATCGTTCTTTTTTCCATTAATAAGACCCAATCGAAGAGGGGAGATTCAATTCATCCTCCCCCTTGGTGACCAAAATAGACGGATAAGGCCAAGCCTGCCTATTTGAGAGGATCATATCCTCCCGGATGAAAAGGATGGCATCGGCAAATCCTCGTTAATGATATAATGCCTCCCCTTAAAATGCCATATTTTTTGAAGGCAAGGCGGGCGTAGGCCGAACATGTGGGGTAAAAACGGCAGGAGGGGAAAATAAAGGGTGAAATCAAATTCTGGTATATACCGATAAAAACGATGGGTATATATCTAAGATGATACAGGGAGCTTCTTATCGAGCAAAAGCGCACCAAGTTCCTCTTTTATTCTCCTGGAATGCAGGTTGCCGGCACCCCTTCTGGCTGTAAAGACAATATCGTAACCTGGCGGGAATAACCCTTTATTGAGGCGATAAAATTCCCTGATGGCCCGCTTCACCTTGTTTCTGGTTACGGCATTCCCTATCTTTCTGGTTACGGTAATCCCCAGTCGCGAAATGCCCAGCCCGTTCTCGGCAAAAATGAGCGTAAAATGAGCCGCGTGGTGTCTCTTCCCCAACCGATTTAGATTGACAAAATCCTTACTATTCAATAACCTTTCAATCTTTGGGAAGAAAAAAGGGCCCATGAACATTCGGCGTTTGTTCAAAGCGATTGGGGCGTAGGCTACACGGTCAGACGTTTTCTGCCCTTGGCCCTCCGGCGCTTTAAGACTTTGACGCCTCCTTTTGAGCTCATTCTTGCCCTAAAACCGTGAGTACGCGCCCTTTTAATGTTGCTTGGCTGATATGTTCTTTTCATGGTGTAGTCTATCCGATCTTTTTTTAGAATAGAGACAATCTTTCTTATTGACAAAAATTTTCATCTTTGTCAAGTGCTTAAAATGGAGTGCATCATTTTTGCGGTTGGTCACCCTTAAGCCATACTGTTTGGCGGGTAAATTGTCCAAAAGGAGAAAATCATGTTATTAGACCCCATCCTCGGTCTCTTTTCCAACGATTTAGCTATTGATCTGGGCACGGCAAATACCCTGGTTTACGTGAAGGGCAAAGGGATTGTCCTGAGGGAGCCTTCCGTGGTGGCAGTGAGGAAGGATGCCAGGGGCGGCACCAAGGTGTTGGCCGTAGGAAAGGAGGCAAAAATGATGCTGGGGCGAACACCCGGCAATATTGTGGCGATCCGTCCCATGAAAGATGGTGTCATCGCGGACTTCGAAATCACGGAGGCCATGTTGCGGCATTTTATCCGCAAGGTCCACAATCGTACGACCCTTGTCAGACCCAGGATCATCATCTGCGTGCCCTCCGGAATAACCCAGGTGGAGAAGCGGGCGGTTCGCGAATCTGCCGAGTCGGCCGGGGCGAGAGAGGTCTACCTCATTGAGGAGCCTATGGCTGCCGCGATTGGCGCTGGGCTACCCATAACCGAACCCAGGGCCAATATGATCGTTGACATCGGTGGCGGCACAACAGAGGTGGCGGTCATCTCTCTGGCGGGGATCGTTTACAGTAAATCAGTCAGAGTGGCCGGGGACAAGATGGACGAGGCCATCTTGCAGCATATCAAGAGGAAATACAATCTCCTGATTGGGCTTTCAACGGCAGAGATTATCAAGACGACCATAGGCAACGCCTATCCGACCGATCACGTGGAAACCATTGAGGTCAAAGGGAGGGATCTGGTAACCGGCATTCCCAAGATCTTGACGATTGATTCGGATGAGATCAGGAAATCCATATCCGAACAGGTGGAAACGATCATTGAGACCGTTCGCATCGCCCTGGAACAGACTCCGCCCGAATTGGCGGCTGACATCGTGGACACCGGCATCGTTCTGACGGGAGGGGGCTCCCTGCTCAAGAACTTGGATGTCCTTTTGAGGGAAGAAACGAAGCTGCCCATTACGATTACCGAGGACCCTCTTTCTGCGGTTGTGCTCGGTTCCGGGAAGGTCCTTGACAATATCTCCCTGCTGCGAGAGGTGGCAATCAAATAGACTATTCCCTTGGAGCATAATAAGATCATTGCAGCATCTTAAACGTATCAGAACATTTTGGATATGGATTGTCTTCATCTTTATAGCCCTGTTTCTAGTCTCTTCCAACCTGGGCAAACGTCGATCATGGAATCCGGCTGAGCAGATCATCGTCGAACTAACGGCCCCCATTCAAAAATCCGTAAAGCACACCGTTAATGCCGTCGAAGGCCTCTGGCTGAATTATTTCGCCTTGGTCAATGTTCGTCATGAAAATGCACGACTCCAGAGGGAGATCAATGACCTTCGGATGGAGAACGATCGCTACCGGGAAGTGGTGGCCGCCAATAGGCGCCTGAAAGAGCTTCTCCAGTTCAAGGAAACCATCAACTGGCCCGTTCTGGCGGCACAGGTTATCGGCCGCGATCCATCCGGGTGGTTTGAGTCGGTGATTATTGATAAAGGCAAGAATGCAGGCCTCACGGTCAACATGCCCGTGGTGGATGCCAGGGGCGTGGTGGGACGATTGGTTTCGGTTTCCCCGGGTTACGCCAAGGTCCTGCTGGTGATTGACCAGAACAGTGCCGTGGACGGCCTGATCCAGCGTTCCAGGGAAAAGGGCATCGTCAAGGGTCTCTCCTCTAAATTCTGCAAACTCGATTATGTGGTCAAGACGAGTGACGTTGTCGTAGGGGATAGGGTGGTCACATCCGGGATGGGCCGGGTTTTTCCAAAGGGGCTCCCCGTGGGAGAGGTCGTGGAAGTGGCCAACATCCCCTGGGAGTTGTTTAAAGAGATCAAGGTGAGGCCAATGCTGGATTTTGCGAAACTGGAGGAGGTCCTGGTCATTCTGAAGGAGGACCCATTATCAAGTCAGCCGAAGGAAACCGAGTAGTCCCATATCTTGTGGCATGGTTCATCTCCCTCTTATACGTGCTCATCAAAGGGAGCCTGATGAACCATTTCATGCCCCATCTTTTCGATGTGGATCTTGTGACCGTTATTATGGCTTACCTGTTAATACGCCAGGGAAGCGGCTGGACTGCAATCTTTGCGCTTGTGCAGGGAATGGCCGTCGATATCTTTTCGGCCGGCGTGGTGGGGCTTTTCACCTTCCTTTATTTGGTCACCTTTTTGTCTCTGGTTTTGGGGGGACGCTTTTTTGACCTTCTCTCTTCGAAGGGCCAGATCATCCTCATCTCCCTGGCGGTTTTTTTGAAGCAGATCCTGCTCTTGGGTCTCTTGAAGGCCTTTTCCTTTGAGATTACCCTTTCCTTTTCTTTCCTTTTGCCCTTTGCTCTGTCGGCTTTATTTGCGGGATTGGCCGGGCCGTTGGTATTCTGCCTTTTGAATCATATTATGAGGATGGGATCAGGAAGGGATTTAGAAGAGGGCTGAGTTAAGAGAGTAGATTTTTAGAGAGATAGCCCCGCGATCAAAAGGCGTGGGCTTTTCATACACCCCGGATGTTACGAGAAAGGTCTATGGGAAGACCTGGCGGCCTTGTGCTGAGGGCGTTTTGGAAACTCAACTTTAGACCTGAAGAGATCGTTCAGGACCCGGGACGAGCGAAAGAAGGAGATGTTCCTTGAGGAGTCCTAACTTTGACCCGCTCTCTGCGGAGATCTTCGGCAGACGGCTAAAATTTGTGACCCTTTTGGTCACAGCGGTCTTTGTCGCACTGATCTTGCGGCTCTGGTTGCTCCAGATCGTCAGAGGCCCTGCCTACCGGATCCAGTCAGAGAATAATCGTATTCATCTCCAGGACATATCTCCCTTCAGAGGGCTCGTCTTCGACCGCCATGGTGAATTGCTGGTCGATAACCGTCCCTCTTTTGACATGTTCATCATCCCCGAGGATATCCAGGACCGCAGCCAGCTCTTGAAGAGCCTGGAGGTTTTGATCGGAATCAGCCCCAAATACGTCGCAGAGCGTCTGGACAAGGAGTCGGCGAAGTATCCCTTTAAGCCTGCCCTCATCAAAAGAAACCTGTCTGTCGAGGAGCTGGCCGTCGTTGAGACCCATTTATTCAACTTGGCGGGTGTGATGATTCAGGTGAAACCGCAGAGACATTACATCCATAAAGAATTTGCATCCCACCTGATCGGCTACTTGGGGGAGATCAGCGAGAGGCAGTTGAACAGCGGGCGCTATCCAGACAGTAAGCCGGGAGACCTGATCGGACGGTATGGGGTGGAGAGGTCATGGGAGAAGCATTTGAGCGGCCTTAGGGGGGGCGAGCAGGTCGAGGTGGATGCGGCAGGGCGAAAACTGAGGATCATCTCGAGAAAGCCCCCCGTTCCAGGCCAAAACATTACCCTCACCATAGACAAGGATCTCCAGCTTCTGGCTGAAAAGGCATTGGAGGGGAAGAAGGGCGCCATTGTGGCCATCGACCCCAAAGATGGTGAGATCCTGGCGATGGCAAGCGCGCCTGCCTTTGATCCCAATTTATTCATAGGCGGTATCGGCAGATCGGACTGGGTCAGAATCATCTCCGACAAGGAATATCCTCTCCAGAACAGGGCCATTTCAAGTCAATATCCGCCAGGCTCGATCTTCAAGATAGTCGTGGCCCTGGCAGGACTCGAGGAAGGGATGATAGACCCTCAGGAAGAGATTTTCTGCAACGGCATATACACCCTGGGAAACCACAGCTATCGTTGCTGGCGCAAGCAGGGGCATGGGAAGATCTCACTGCACAGGGCCATTATCGAGTCTTGCGATGTCTATTTCTATAAGATGGGAAAACGTCTCGGCGTCGATAAGATCGCCCAGTATGCGGAGATGTGCGGTTTGGGAAGGCTCACGGGATTTGAGCTCGGGTCCGAGAAAGAGGGGCTGATCCCGACCAATGCTTGGAAGCTAAAGCGATGGGGAATCCCTTGGCAGGCCGGAGAAACGATCTCTGTGGCCATCGGTCAAAGTTTCACCTTGGTCACCCCCATACAGATGGCCATGCTGATAGGCGCCGTCTTTGGGGACGGCGCCCTCTATCAACCCAAGGTGATCAAATCGGTCGGAAAGGATGGACAGGGGGTTTACCTGTTCAGCCCGACTGTGACCGGCCGCATTGCAGCAAAGCCACAAACCATGGCCCTCATGCGGGATGCCCTTATCGGGGTCGTTCGTGAACCCACCGGCACTGGAACAAAGGCCAGGGTCAAGGGCATCACAGTTGCTGGAAAAACCGGAACCGCCCAGGTGATAGCCCTTGAAAAAGACAAGGCCGGTGGAAAGAGAGAAGAGACGCCACCCGAATTCATGGATCATGCCTGGTTCGTGGCCGCTGCCCCTGCGGAGAAGCCCGCTATCGCACTGGCTGTACTTGTAGAGAATGGTGGACATGGGGGAAGCGTTGCGGCGCCCATTGCCAAAGAGCTGATCAAGGCGTACCTTCAAAAGGGGTCATAGTTGAAAGGGGCCGGCAGAAGGTTGCATCCTTATGGCGGATTGCTAAATGATGTTTGATCGAAGGCTACTTCAAAATTTTGACTGGATTCTGCTCCTCCTGCTGATCCTTATAGCCACGGTAAGTGTCGTGAATCTTTACAGCGCCACCTATCTTATAAGGAGTGAGGTCGGCTCCCAGATCTTCATGAAACAGATTTACTGGTTTCTTATCGGGTTTGCGGTCCTGCTGGTCATGACCACCTTCGATTACCACCATCTTGAGAGGCTGGCCTACCCCGGCTATCTTTTGTCCCTAGTCTTGTTGGCCCTTGTCTTCGTTGTTGGGGACATCCGTTCCGGCTCTCAGAGGTGGCTCAGTTTCGGGGGTATCTCATTTCAGCCCTCTGAGCTGCTCAAAATCACCTTGGTCATCACGTTGGCCAAATTTTTCAATGAACATGGCCAGGTAAACGAGTACAGGCTGAGGGATCTGTGGCAGCCTTTCCTGTTTGTTGCCCTGCCATGTCTCCTGATCGCGAAAGAACCGGATCTTGGGACCGCACTGACCATCGCCATCGTCTGTTTTTCCATGATCCTTTTTGCCAAAGTCAACTGGCGGTCGTTGCTCATCTTTTTTCTGGTCGCCATGGCAGCGGCGCCATTTGTTTGGGGCAACCTCAAAGAATATCAGCAGAAGCGTGTGTTGACCTTTCTCAGCCCCGACATGGACCCCCTCGGAGCGGGGTATCACATCAACCAGTCCAAAATAGCCATCGGATCGGGCCTGTTTTGGGGAAAGGGCTATCTCAAAGGAACCCAGACCAGATTGCACTTTCTCCCCGAACAACACACCGATTTTGCCTTCTCCGTCCTTGCGGAGGAGTGGGGTTTTGTGGGGTCCACGGTCCTGCTTTTTTTATACCTCCTTTTGACGCTCTGGGGGATTAATATCGCGAGAAACTCAAGAGACAGGTTTGGTTCCCTCATCGCGCTGGGTATTGTTGCGATGGTCTTCTGGCAACTGGTTATCAATGTCAGCATGACAACAGGCTTATTACCGGTCGTCGGGATCCCCTTCATCATGTTGAGTTACGGGGGATCATCCATCGTTTCGACCACGGCGGCCATGGGAGTGCTGATGAGTATCAGCATGAGGCGCTTCATGTTCCAATAGGGGGAGGCAGGTGATTTTGCTTGCAATGGGTGTTTCGATATGATAAGCCAACCGACTGAAAATTGATGGTCTCGTAAAAAGTCCCATTCGCCCCCTTCGACAAGCTCAGGACAGGCTTCGATACCTCAGGGCGAACGGAATTGTTTTCCGTGACTTTTTACGAGGGCATCAAAATTGAGTCTCGTTCATCAGTGTTGGCATCATCTACCCCTGGTTGCGCGGCGGGTGATGGGGTTGCCCTGCTGGATCATATCTTTTTTGAGACGATATCCCAAGTCGAGGCACGAATCACAGGGCTTTAGGGCCAAGATACAGCCCTGCGTTGTTTTTTTCGCCCTATCCCTCGATCCCTGATGGAGGAAGTCCATGCGTTTCCATGGCACCTCTTCGGGTCCGATGATATCGTTTCTAAAAACCAAGGCGGGCGCTGTCAGACCTTAATATCCCCATATGTTCATCGGCAACGCCCTTGAACGATACGCAAAACTGAGAGATGGCCTGTGAAAAAGAGGGACGAAATCAACGCATTCCTGGGAAAAAATACAGATTTTGAGGGAAAACTGTTTTTTGGCGGGGCCGTGCGCATAGATGGGCACTTCAAAGGGGAAATCCACACCGAAGGGACCCTTATCGTGGG